>WQSV01000012.1 GCA_009787685.1 Bacillota bacterium | reverse complement strand
TCGACAGAAGAGTCAACAAATATGGGGGAAGGCATCGACCGCCCGTCTGAAGAGGAGTTGCAAACTGAACAGTCAACAGTTGAAATTGTCGAACCAGCTTCAACCGATGAAGCAGTGACAACTCAAGAAGAGTCAATAGTTGTGCCAGACCCAGTCAAAAAAACACCCGCAAAAAAACCAGCGACAACAAAATCAACTGTCACAAAAGCTCCTGCAAAAAAACCAACAGGAACAACAATCGCGAAAAAACCAGCGACTAAAAAGCCGACTGTGAAAAAAGAAACAAAAGGAGAAGAGAACAATGAAGAATAAAATTTTGAAAATACTTTTAACACTAGTCATTATGACATCATTTATCCTTGTTGCGACTGCTTGCGGTGGCTCTCCTTACTCTCGTGCTGAAAATGGGGATTTCATCTTTAGAGGAAGAGTTTATGTTGCTGATTGGCTTGAAACAAATGAACAAATTGAAGCAAGGCAAACAGTAATAACAAGTCACTTTGCAGGGACAGTTTTAAGAGTCGTTGTCGATGAAGAAAATATGCGCGAAGGTGATGCAACAGTTATCTGGACAAACAGAGCGGGTCCGGGATGGGGAAATATTCGAATTGAAGAATATAACGATGTTTATCGCCCAATCAACATCATCCAAGGCGGAATCATTGATGACCCAAGTGAAGAGGGAATGACCGCGGGTGATTGGCACATCAGAGAATTAAAATTCTATGAAAATGACCTAATCATCACGATCTCATTTGTTGAACTAAGACACATCAACGGAGAAGACAGAAGAGTGGTTTTTGCAGAATTTGAACTAGTCTTTGAACAATAACACAAACAAAAAAAGGACGCAAGCGCGTCCTTTTTTTGTTGATAATCAACACCTTAACTGCTAATAAAATCGCATATTTATGTTGTCAAACACACAAACTACTTGGGTGAACAAATTTAATTTCTTGAAGAAAATAACCATGGCAATTTGCCTTTTTCTCGTTGCTCTTTTTGCGATGACGGGATTTTCCCTTTCAATCGAGTCGACTGGTTCAACTGATAACGCAAACACAACAGTCTCAAATAACGAAGAAAATTATCTCTATGAAGAAAATTATCTCTATCAAGAAAGCAATCAAAGTGACCATATCAAATGGGTTGATCTCAATGCTTCAAGCGAAATAATGAAAAAAGCAATTGAGCTTGAAATAAAACACCAAAAAGAGGGGAAGAAGTTCAGTTTCATTTCCGCTCTTGCCTATCTTGCGACAAAAAACGGAAATGATTTTAATTTCAAATCTGACCATGCTCGCCTAAAAAAACTTGTCGAAGAATTTGAAAAAGGCAACACAATCGAAAGTCATTACACAGGCAACAAATACTTCAACTATTATCTTGAGGCCTACACCGCGATTTTCGAAAATTTTGTCGGAAACTATATTGATGAAAACGGCGATGAAAAGTTCGGAGTGATGACATTTTTCCCTCTTGCAAATGGATATCACTATTCTCATTATGATGATTTTGGAAATTCAAGGGATTATGGATTCAAAAGAAAACATCTCGGTCATGACATGTATGGCTCTGTTGGAACTCCAATAATCGCAATTGAGGGCGGAACAATCACCGAACTTGGGTGGAATCAATACGGCGGGTGGCGAGTTGGAATACGCTCTCATGACTCAAAGCGCTACTATTATTACGCACATCTAAGAAAGGGACATCCATATCCAAAACATCTTGAAATCGGCGACAGCGTCAAAGCTGGTGAAATAGTTGGCTACCTCGGCAACACAGGTTATTCGCGACTGGAAGACACCAATCTCAAAACTGGAAAACCTCATCTCCATCTTGGACTTCAATTAATATTCGACCCATCTCAAGAAAAAGGGTCTAAAGAAATCTGGGTCGATGTCTATAACATCGTTTGCCTTCTTAAGAACCACCGAGCGAAAACAATAAAATGCTCAGAATCAAACCAACTAATCAGCAAAAACTTCAAAGTTCCAATCAACGAACTTGTTGCAAAAGGGTCTTAGACCCTTTTATTGTGAGAAACTGCTGTTGCATGAAATTCGTTAAAAAAGTCATCAAAGATGTTTGATAAGGGCTTTCAGCCCTTCTGTGGGAGACTGTTCTTACAAAAAAACCTCCGACAAAGGCATCGAAGATGCTTGATAAGGGTCTTCAACTACTTCATCAAAGAGTGCAAGTATAAGTAAAATCCAAAAAAAGCATTGAAAACCCTTGACAAGGGGTCTTCGACTCGTTTGATGCTGAATGCGAATGCAAGCAGAACCCAACAGAACAGTCGAAGACTGTTGACAAGGGGTCTTCGACCCTCTTGACGGAGAGTGTAAATATTAGCAGAGCCCGACAAAAGTATCAAAGATACTCGACAAGGGTCTTCGACCCGTTTGTGGGGATGTTCCTAATAATAGCAATCTCCGACAAGAGCATCGAAGATGCTTGACAAGGGTCTTCGACCCGCTTGACGAAGAGTGCGAATACGAGCAGAATTCGACAAAGCAGTCGAAGACTGTTGACAAGGGTCTTCGACCCGTTTGACGGAAACTGCTACTATATGATATTCTCTGACAAAAGCATTGAAAATGCTTGACAAATGAGTAAAAAAAGATTTATAATTATATTGTCGATGCAATAGAAAATCAAATCATTATTGTTTTGCGAGGGTGCAAGCAGATTAAAATGTTCAAAAAAATTTTATTTAGATATTTTTACATAATTTCAATCATGTTATTTGTTGCAATTATGTCTGCGGTCGCCGCAATTTTTGTCGCGCCATGGCTTGAGTTTTCTTGGTATAATGCTATTTTCTCTGTCTTGGGTTTCAGCGCTATTATTGTTGCATTTGATTTTGGAATTGCAATAATTTTGAGGCTAGTTCCGTTTCACCTCTATGCTCCGCCTTTTATTCCGTTCAGACCTTTCAAAAACGAGAGAAAATTTTGGAGAAAAACAGGCATAAGAAAATGGAAAGTGATTGTTCCAGACCTCATGAAAACGCTGAAAGTTTTCGACAAAACAAACCTTAAACACACCGATGACCCAGACTACATGTTCAAGTTTCTTTGCGAAATGGGCTATGCGGAAATGATGCACATTTTGTCCGCTATCGCTGGATTCGCTGTTTTGTTCGTTCCAATCGGTTGGGCAGTAAGAGGAGCTGTCTATATTGGAAGTCCTGATGAAGTAGTGCTTTCACTCGCGCAAGCTGCAGTGTTCGCGGTGCCATTAGCGGTGTTTAATTTTGTGCTAAACATTCTTCCAATCTTTGTCCAACGTTATAACCGTCCAGTTGTCCTAAAACTCTATCAACGAGCAAAAGCACTAGAAGAAATGAAAAAAGCAGACGGAACCTATGAAAAGAAGAAAAACATTGACCTTTAAATAACTTTAAAGAACTAGTCACAAGGCTGGTTCTTTTTTTATTCCACTCTACTATCTTATAATATTTTTTTGCGATTTCACATATTTTTCACGGCTTTAACAAAAAATAAACCCATGAACGCTATAGTCCTCGCAGGTGGCTTTGGAGCAAGGCTCGCCCCATTAACAGATGAAACAATAAAACCCATGTTAAACATTGCTGGGTCTCCAATGATTGATTATTGCATCAAAACGCTAAAAAAGGCAAACATCAATGACATAGTCTTTGCTCTTCACCACAACAGTGAAGAAGTTGAAAATCATATTTTCAAAGAAGCGAGTCGTGACACTTATCTAAAAGAAAACTCTCGACTTGTTGACCTTGTTAACTATCCATTTTATCGTTTTTCAATCGAACCAACCCCTCTTGGAACGGCTGGAAGTGTCAAGCATGCAGAACATCTTCTGCATGATGAATTCGTTGTTATTTCTGGTGATTGTCTCATCAACATCGACATTAATGAAATGGTGGACTCTCATCGAAAAAGTGGAGCCGCCCTTACCATGGCAGTAAAATCAAGCGATAATGTGCATCTTTATGGTGTTCCAGAGTTTGGCGAGGATGGACTCGTCACAAACTATGTCGAAAAACCTCAAAATGAAATTGGAAACAAAGAGAGAAAATTTGTCAATTGCGGGGTCTATGTTGTGAGCAAATCTGCTCTCGACTTCGTTCCAAAAAATCAAAAGTTTGATTTTTCAAAAAACCTTTTTCCAATTCTATTAGAGAAAAAGCTCCTAAATGCCCATGTCTTCAACGGCTATTGGTTCGATATTGGAAGCTTTGAGCAGTATGTCACTGCAAACGAATTCATTTTCGAAAAAGACTATTTCAGACCATAGTTAACAAAATCACAAACTCAGTCAACTCAATTTTTTAATCCTTTAAGGGTTGAGTCCTCGCGATTTTTGCCAAGTTGTGTTTAGTCCAATATTAGCAGTCTTTCTTGCGGGAAGGGTGTTACTATTATTTGCAATTCATCTAAAAAATCAATTTGTCACGGTGACTGTGTTATTTTCAAATTCTAAAGGGAATAAAAGACATTGAAAAATAACACAGTCACCGTGGCAAATTGTGGGACAATAATTTAAAAAATAAAAAATACTCCCAGACTCCGAACAAGATATTCCCCGCACCCCCTTAAAAACGCTTGCCCCAATTAAAAAAATTTGCTATACTACTATTAGAATTTAAAGATTTAAATAGTAGCTTTTGTTTTTTTATGGATTTTTCCCATGCCCTTTTTTGAAGGGGTATATCTGCTATTGTTCAAATTGTAAATTACAAATTAAGAATATTTAACAATCGTTGTGCATTGAATTGAACATTGCGCATTGATTAAGGAGAGACTTTTGACAAAACAAAACATGAATGAACCTGCCTTGAAAGTAATATTTCTAGGTGGTGTTGGCGAGATTGGAAAAAACATGACAGCACTTGAATTTGGCGATGAAATCATAGTTGTTGACTGTGGTTTGGCGTTTCCAAGCAGTGAAATGCCGGGAATTGACCTCGTCATTCCCGATGCATCTTATTTGGTTGCAAATCGCGAAAAGGTGAAAGGGATAGTTTTAACGCATGCTCATGAAGACCACATTGGCGCACTTCCATATATCCTCAAAGAATTGAACGTTCCGGTCTATGGAACAAGAATGACACTATCTCTATTAGAACCAAAACTGCGCGAACACAAAATTGCGGAAAATTCAAGACTGAACTCAGTGAAACCAAAAAGTGTTGTTCATCTCGGTGCAAACTTCAAAGTCGAGTTTATAAGCGTGACTCACTCAGTTGCTGGAAGTTGTGCTTTAGCAATAACGACTCCTCTCGGAGTTGTTTTTCACACGGGCGATTTTAAAATAGACCACACTCCAATTGATGGTGTCGCAACTGACCTCTCGCGTATTGCCGAAATCGGAAACAAGGGAGTTCTCTTGCTTTTGGGGGAAAGCACCAATGTTGAGAGAAAAGGCTCGTCAATGAGTGAAGCAACAGTCGGCTCATCACTTCACAAAGTTTTCGCAGAACAATCCTCAAGAAGAATTTTTGTCGCAACATTTGCATCCAATGTCCACCGTCTTCAACAACTTCTTGACCTTGCTCAAAAATTTGGAAGAAAGGTGGTGTTCAGTGGGCGAAGCATGCTCAATGTTGTTGAAGCGGCGACAAAAATTGGCGAATTAAAATATAACAACGAATTAATTGTCGACATTGAAAAAATCGGCAACCATGATGATAAAAATATTCTTGTCATAACAACTGGCTCACAAGGCGAACCAATGAGCGCATTAACGCGTATGGCATCTGACGAATTCAACAAAGTCAAAATTGGCTATAATGATGTTATCGTCATCTCAGCATCTCCAATTCCGGGCAACGAAAAACTTGTCTATGGTGTTGTCAACAAGCTCTATCGCCTTGGTGCAAGGGTCATTTATGAGAGTTTTGCAAATGTCCATGTTTCAGGACATGCCTATCAAGACGAACTCTCGCTTATTCACACTCTTGTCAAACCAAAGTTTTTTATTCCAGTTCACGGTGAATATCGTCATCTAAAAAAGCATGCGGAATTAGCGATGAAGATGGGAATGCCGTCTTCAAACATCATCATTTGTGATCTTGGAAATGTCGCATCAGTGACCAGAAAGATGATTAGACTCGATGATAATGTCACAGCAGGACCAATTCTCGTTGATGGCATTGGAGTTGGCGACGTCGGAAGCACTGTTATTCGTGATCGCAAAACACTCTCCGAAGATGGTCTTGTCATGGTCGGAGTCTCTGTTTGTCATCTTTCTGGCGAAGTTGAAGACATTGAAATTTTGACGCGTGGCTTTGTCTATGTCAAAGAAAGCGAAGACCTTTTGACTGAAAGCAAAGAAATCGTCCGTTCTATTTTTGACAAATATGACTCAAAAGACAGCATGAACGACTTTGCACAAATCAAGAACCAAATCCGAAAAGATCTCAAAGGCTATCTCTACAAAAGAACCCACCGAAACCCAATGATAATTGTCATGGTCTTGCAGGAAAAAGAATAATGAACGAATTTTTAACCAACTTGAAACAATACGCGACAGAGAACAATGTCCCAATCTTGCAAGATGACGCAAGAAGGTTTATTGAGCAACTGATTATTTTAAAACAACCAAAAACAATTTTGGAAATCGGTTCAGCAATCGGTTATAGTGGCATTGTGATGTTGAAAGTCGCGAAAAATGCTCATCTCACAACAATCGAAAAAAATGAAGAGAGAGTGAGCATCGCGAAAGAAAGTTTTGAAAAAGCAGGGTTCAGTGAAAAAGTCAACCTTATTCACGATGATGCGAGACTGACGCTTGAAGAACTTGCAAGCAAAGAAAACCCTCAAAAATTTGATTTCATCTTTCTTGATGGGCCGAAAGGACAATATTCAAACTATTTCCCGTTCATCAAAAATCTTCTCGCAGATGGCGGAGTTCTTGTCGCTGACAACGTTATGCTCGGCACAAGTGGCATAAAAAAATTATCCAATGTCCAATTAATCAAAAAACGTCAAGCCTTTGTCGACCAAATAATGAATGATCCCGAACTAGCCTCAAGCATAGTCCCCATTTGCGACATCTTGAGCTTGTCAGTAAAAATATAGTGAATAAAGAATAGTCAATAGTAAGTAAAGATTGAAAAAATAATCTTATCTTGAACTATGAACTATCCGCTATCCACTATTCACTATTCAAATGAAACTTGAACTTCTTGCCCCCGCGGGCAATTTTGAAAAATTAAAAGCCGCCATTTATTTCGGGGCGGATGCTTGCTATGTCGCTGGGCATGAATTTTCACTTCGAAAACATGCCGACAATTTTTCATTTGATGAACTTGAGTCTGCAATCAAGTTTGCCCACTCGCTAAATAAAAAAGTCTATGTGGCACTCAATATTTTTGCCCACAATGCGGACTTCGAAAATTTGAAAGACTATGTTCAACACCTCGAAAAAGTCAAAACAGACGCTGTTATCATCAGCGATGTCGGAGTTCTTGACTTTGTTAAAAAACATGCTCCAACTCTTGAAATCCACATCTCAACTCAAAGCAACGTCACAAACCATTATTCTGCAAATTTCTATGCATCTTTGGGAGCAAAAAGGATAATCCTGTCACGCGAACTTTCAATTCCCGAAATCAAAGAAATTCGCCAAAACCTAAAACACAATGTTGACCTTGAAGCGTTTGTTCATGGAGCAATGTGTATTGCCTACTCTGGAAGATGTTTGCTCTCAAATTTCATGGCACAGCGCCCAGCAAACAAAGGAGATTGCGCGATGAGTTGTCGATGGGAATATTCCTTGGTCGAACAAACACGTCAAAACGAGGGCTATGATATATCCGAAGATGAACGCGGGACCTACATTCTCAACTCAAAAGACATGAACACGCTTCACCTCATTAATGACCTTGTTGACGCGGGCATAACAAGCTTTAAAATAGAAGGAAGAATGAAAACAGTATATTATGTTGCGAACACCGTTAACGCATATCGACGAGCAATTAATGGAGAAGATGTCAAGTTGCTTCAAGATGAACTGACAAAAGCAAGTCATCGAAAATATTCAACAGGGCTCTATCTCAAGCCAAATGTTGACACCGAAAATTTCTTTTCAAATATTCAAACTTCAACCCATGCATTTGTTGCTCAAGTTATTGAGGAGAAAAAAGATGGGGCATTAATTGAGCAGAGAAACGCTTTCAAATGTGGTGACACTCTTGAAATACTGTCTCCAAACAAGACCTTTAATCAAACAATTTTAGTTAAAGATCTCTTTGATGAAAAAAACAATCCAGTTGATCACGCCAAACTAGTCCAACAAAAACTATTCCTAAAAACTGACTTAAAATTAAAATTCGGAGATATTTTGCGAAAAAAGATTTAACAAAAAAACAGGCTAGAGAATTTTATCTCTGACCTGTTTTTTTGTTCAAGATTATTCATCAGTTGTCGCTACTGTTTCAGCAGCAGCGTTTTCGCATTCAATTTTTATTGTTTCATCCATTTCAATAGTAGTCTTTCTTTTTTTCATCATATTAGAATGAACATTTAATCCAAATCTAATTGCAAAAAGCAACCCAAATGAAACAAGTGATGCAACTATGACATAGACAAAAATAGCCAAAGTCGGAGAAAACTCATGAATGATGTCCAAAATTGGAATGACAGTATACTGAAAAGGTGAGATATAGAAAAGATTAAAAGAGCCATTCCCACCAAGATAGTCTCTAAAAAAATAGAATAGAGTGTTTAAAACTAATGCAACAGAAACAGCGATTGCAAAAATAATGAAAGCACTCAAAAGAGTTTCTTTGAGGTTTTTTCTGTCTAATTTCACTCGTCCCGAAACAGTGACATAAACCCCAACAATAACAAGTGTGGCATGATGAACCATGGTTTGAATTGTGATTATTATGAGGGAAGTGTTCAAAACAGTCGCTGGATAGAGCATAACAATCACTCCGCCCAAGAGTCCAAATGTTCCAACAAAAGAACACATCGCTCTTTTTATCTTTCCGTCTTTCAAAAAAGGAATAATAAAGAACAAGAACATTGGAATTGAGCAAAGGTGCCACGGAAAGCCGCTCCAATAATATCCCCACCCAGAAACAGGATTCCACATCCACAAAAACTGTTTAATAAGTTCTAAAATCAAAAGGAGAATGCCAGCACCGAAAATCAACCACTTATTTTGCTTCTCGTGTGTTTTTCTCAAAAAAACACAAACAAGAACAACAGCTAAAACTGTTATCCCAAGCCACATCAAGTGGAACCATCCGAATGCAGCAAAGTTATTATCAAGAGTCCAATTAACAAACCCATATAACATACTTTCACTATAACATAAATATTGCTTAAAAACAATTGTTTTAGTATAGTGTTTTGGTGTCGTTATTAGACTTCGCAGATATTGCTTTTGTTGTCACACGGATTAAAGTCTTTTAATAAATATTTTTGATGGTGGATCAAGAAAGATGGGGTAGTTTTTTGCAGTTGTTGTAATCTGCAATGGCGAAGAACTTTATTAATCGATGATATCAAAATCCTTAACAATATGAACATTATCAGCATCTTTTCCATGAAGTCCTCTGTCTTCTTTTGTCTCAAAAAAATCCTCATGACCACCACCATCAAATCCACCGCCAAAGGTTCGTTGCAATGCATTCCCCATGTTATCCATTATTTTTCCTTGCTCTCTCATAATGTATCGCAGGTATGCAATAAAAAAAATAAACACCAAAAACAAAACAATCGTGACAGGAAGCCCTGCAACAATTCCACCAAAAACCCATGAGATTGGAATGCAAATAGCCATCAAAACAAAACTCACAGCAATGCCAAAAATACAAACAAAAATCATCTTCGTCAGCCACACCGTTCTCATTAATGGATTGTCTTTGTGTTTTTTCATAATCATATTTTACCACACTTCCTTAAAAAAGTCAAGAAAGAAAACAAATTTTTACAAAAATATTTTTCATAGTGATTTTTGCAAAGTTTCATTCATAGTTGAAAAAACTACTTGAGATTCACTGCATTCTTGCATTTGTTGTTCAAAATGCAACAAATTGACAACTTATGATTGGCAAGCACAGGTTGCTTATTATTGCTCAATAGCAAAACAAGCAACATTTTTGTGGAAAACTTTTTCAAAACTTTAGCCAAGTCACTCTACTGACCTTAAAAATTGTGGATAACATATTTAAAAAATCACGAAAAAAATAAAAAATCACCACAAATTACCAATATAAAACAGCACTCAAATGTTTTACAAAGAAAGAAAGAATATAATATATTTGTGGATATCCTAAAAATAAAAAAAATCGAAAATTTATTTTTGAAACTTGATTGTGGATAATTCATTGCAAAAAAGAAAACAACTAAGATACTCAATTTGAGGTTGAAGAAAGATTGCAATAACAGTGTCACGGACACAAAGGAGAAAAAATAATTATGCAACAAGAAGTTAGAGAGCTTAAAGTAAAAGTGAGCAACAAAAACAAGGAATGGAAAAAAATGATTCAACCTTTTTTGGACAGGGTTGTAGCCGCGGGTTATAGGTGGAAAGACTATAAAAGGAAAGTGAGACTGAATATTAATGGACACTATATCTATGTTTATATGGGTGGATTGGGAACTTATCGTGCATGGACAGATGCCCATGGTGCATTAAAATTCTATGAAACATATTTTAACATTGGTTTAACTTCAAACGGTAAAAAGATGATAAGAATGCCGTTAATGCTCTACATTCCGGGAAATACTAGTGAATCAGAAGATAATGCACTAGAGATTGCCATAAAAATCTGGAAAAACACACCAAGCCCATTTGAACCAGATTTTGAATATGAGTTTTAATCTTTTTGGGTTCAATTACTCGTGGTTCTGAGTGCTTCCGTTAAGCGTGACACCTCGCAGTCTTGTTGCGGGAGAGGCTTCATCAAAAAATGAAAAAGTGCCAACTTTTGTCAGCACTTTTTCATTTTATCAAAGCAGTATGTTATTCAGAGCGACTCGAATAATTTAGAGCTAGCCTAATTTTTTTGCAACAAAAAAGAGCCATCTTTATGATAGCTCTTTTTTGTTGTTTGATTATTGAAGGCTGCCTATTTTTGTCCATCTTTTCCGTAGTAAGCTCTGCGGTAGATTTCTTCAAGGTCTTTAACGAGTGGATAACGTGGGTTTGCTGTTGTGCATTGGTCGTCAAATGCGCGTTCAGCAAGTTGTGGTATTTTTGCCATATATTCTTTTTCGTCAATTCCACATTCCTTGATGCTTGTTGGCATTCCCAAAGTTTTCATGAGTTTCCAAATCGCGTCGATTAGCGCTTTGACTTCGCTTTGAGTGTCTTTTCCGCCAAGGCGAAGTTTGTTTGAAATTTCAGCATACTTCGTGTCTGCAATGAACTCTTTGTATTTTGGGAAGATTGGGAATTTTTCTGGTTTTGTTGAGTTGTATTCAATAACGAAAGGAAGCAAGAGGGCATTCGCTCTTCCGTGAGCAAGTCCAAACTCTCCGCCCAACTTGTGAGCCAACGAGTGGTTGATTCCAAGGAAAGCGTTGGTGAACGCCATGCCCGCAATACACGATGCGTTGTGAACTTTTTCTCTTGCAATTGCGTCAGTCGCATCTTTGAAGCTTCTTGGCAAGTAGTTGAAAATAAGTTCAATTGCTTTCATCGCAAGCCCATCGGTGTAATCCGATGCAAGAACTGAAACATAAGTTTCAAGCGCATGTGTCAAAACATCAAGACCCGTGTCCGCAACAATTGAAGCTGGCATTGTTGCAACGAATTGTGGGTCAATGATTGCAACATCTGGAGTCAATTCGTAATCCGCGAGAGGGTATTTGATGTTTCCGTTTGCTTTATCGGTGATGACAGTGAAAGACGTGACTTCTGAGCCTGTTCCCGAAGTTGTTGGGACAGCAACGAATTGTGCTTTTTGGCGAAGAGAAGGGTATTTGAACGCACGCTTTCTGATGTCGAGGAATTTGAGGTGAAGTGATTCAAAATCTGTTTCTGGGTGTTCATAAAAGAGCCACATTGCTTTCGCAGCGTCAATAGCCGAGCCTCCACCAAGCGCGATGATGACGTCTGGCTTGAATGCTTTCATTGCTTCCGCTCCTTTCATGACAGTTTCAACAGATGGGTCTGGTTCGACCGCTTTGAAGACAGATGAATGAACATAGTCCACTCTTTTGCGAAGGTGATACAAAGCTCTGTCAACATAGCCAAGTTCAACCATAACAGGGTCAGTGACGATGAATGCCTTTTTGATGTTTGGCATGTGTTCAAGATATTGAATAGATCCTTTTTCGAAATAAATTCGAGGTGGGATTTTAAACCATTGCATATTGTTTCTCCTTTTCGAAACACGTTTTTTATTAATGAGGTTGACGGTCGAAACATTCGATGTCGTTGAGTTTTTGCCATATGACCCGCAACCAAGAGTCAATGAAGGAATTCCCGTGTTATAGATATCACCGATCGCACCTTGTGAAGAAGGGGAGTTGAGGATAACACGACCTGTTTTCATCTCTTGACCGAACTTTCTGCAAAGTTCTTTATCTGAACTGTGAATAACAGCAGTGTGACCCATTCCGCCAAGTTCAAGCATTCTCTTTGAATATTCAAAACCTTGTTCAGCGTTCTCAACAACAAAGTAAGCAAGAAGTGGCATCAAAGTCTCCAAAGAGATTGGATATTTCAATGATGGCTCAGGAAGGCGAGCAAGAAGAATTTTAGTTTTTTCTGGAACTTTGATTCCAGCTTTTTCAGCAATAAAATAAGCAGATTGTCCAACTGGCTCAGCATTAACACTGATTTTGCCTTCAGGACTTTTTTTGATGACATAAGCTTCAACTTTTGCGACTTCTTCTTTAGAGAGGAAATAACAATTGTTGTCTTTCATGTATTTTTCAAATTGTGGAGCGATTTCTTTGTCAACAATCGCCGCTTGTTCTGACGCACAAATCATTCCATTGTCGAAAGTTTTTGAAAGCATCAAATCTGTGCAAGCTCGTCCAATATCAACGTTTTTGTTGATGTAGCATGGAACGTTTCCAGCTCCAACGCCAAGAGCAGGTTTTCCACAGCTATATGCTGCTTTAACAAGACCCGGACCACCAGTTGCAAGAATTAAACTAACACCTTCATGGTTCATTAATGCATTAGTCGCGTCGATTGAAGGCTCTTCAATCCACTGAATACAATTTTCTGGCGCTCCCGCTTTGATCGCCGCGTCACGAAGGACTCTAGCGGATTCAGCAGAACACTTTTGAGCCGATGGGTGAAAGCCGAAAATGACAGGATTGCGCGCTTTGATACAAATGAGCGCTTTGAACATTGTTGTTGAAGTCGGGTTTGTGACAGGAGTGACCGCAGCGACAACACCAACAGGCTCGGCAACTTCAATAAATCCGTCTGACTCATTCTCGTCAGTGATTCCAACAGTTTGAGTTTTTTTGATGCTGTTCCAGATGTATTCCGTTGCGAAAAGGTTTTTAATAACCTTGTCTTCAAAAACACCTCTGCCAGTTTCTTCAACTGCCATTTTTGCGAGTGGAAAGTTTTCACTTGCTCCAGCAAGAGCCATCGCTTGGCAAATCTTGTCGACTTGTTCTTGGGACATGTCCATAAAACTGACCAACGCTTCATTTGCGTTTGCAACCAAAATGTCCATCTTTTCGATTTGTGTCAGTTCCTTTTTGTCTTTTTGTTTCATGAGTTAATTGCTCCTAAAAATTTTAATTTCTACCCTATATTATAATATGCAAAAAATAAAATAGCAAGCAAAAAAAGATGACATTAAAAAATAATTTTTTAGTTGAAAGTTGGAAATTAAGGACAAAAAATTAATTCAACAACAACTTTCAACTTTCAACTATTCTTTTCGCCAATTTGTCGACATTTCCAGCTCCGCAAAACAAGACGATGTCGTTTTTTGAAACAGTCTTTTTCAAATGCTCCAAAATAAAATCTTCGCTTTCAAAATAGAAGGCAATTTTTCCCGAACTCTTTGTCACTTCTCCTGACAATGAAAGTGAAGAAAAGCCATCAGTGTTTTTTTCGCGTGCCGCAAAAATTTTTGTCAAGATAATTTCATCGGCGAGTGACAAAGCATCAGCATATTCTCCTAAAAAAGTTTTCGTCCTTGAATAAGTGTGAGGTTCATAAACAATATGAATTTTTCCATCTTTCGACTTGAGTCTATTAAAAGTTCTTAAAATAGAACGAACTTCAGTTGGGTGGTGAGCGTAGTCGGTGTAGATGTATGCTTTTCCAGAGGACTTCTCTTTTTGACAAAAGACACGAAGTGACCCAACAAGTTCGTGACGACGTTTAACCCCATTGAAACTGAAAAGCCCGCGTTTAATTTCTTGCTTGTCAATGTCCGCTTGATGAGACAGTGCGATTGCAGCAAGAGCATTCAAAACACTATGAAGTCCGAATGAGCGAATCTTCACATTTTTGATTAGCATCTTTCCATCAAAAAAAACGTCAAATGAAATTCCATGAATGGTTTCAACGATTTTTTTTGCGTAATAATCCGCTTTTTCACTTAATCCAAAAGAAATGGCGTTTTCAAAATGATGCGCAATTTTCTTGTTAACTATTACTTTTTTTGCTCTTTTCGCAAATTGCAAAAAACTTTGAATATAATCGTCTTCATCTTTGAAAAAATCTGGGTGGTCGAACTCCATATTCAAAACAAGCGCAATGTCTGAATTGATGTGATGAAAACTGTTGCGATATTCACACGATTCGCAAATAATGGTTTCACGATTTCCAACAACTTCAAAATTATTCAAGAGTTGCCCTCCAATGTGAAGAGTGGGGGATTTCTGTTGAAAAATACTTGCCAAAAATCCAGACGTGCTAGTCTTGCCATGAGTTCCAGAAATTGAAAAAACCTTTTCATAGTTCTTTAAAATTTCTCCCAAAAATTCAGCACGTTCCAAAACTTTTTTTCCAATTTTGCGGGCATATGAAACTTCAACATTGTTTTCTCCAACTGCGCTAGTGAAAACAACAACATCAGCATCGCCAACATTTTTTTCATCATGCCCATTCAGTCCATTGTCCGAGCCTGTGACAATATGACCAAAGCTAGAACATATTTTTGCCAAAACGCTCATGCTAGCGCCTAAAATTCCAACAAAGTGTATTTTCATAATACAACAGTCTATGACAAAATACCCCCTATTGTGATTTGCTTTTGTTTTTTTTATGTGTTATAATTTAATGTAGAATGCAGATTTTTAGAATATAAAACATCGGTTGAAATTAATATTAATCAGTTATTCTAAATTCTGAATTCTAAATTTGCATTAAAAAAATGGAATACAAAGGCAGTATTGAAGACATCATTTTTCGCAACGAAGAAAATGGCTACACAATTCTCATCCTTGATGTAGAAGGTCAACCACTAACTTGTGTTGGAAACTTTCCGCCAATTGCGGAGGGTGAGTTTTTACATGTGAAAGGCGAACACACAAATCACTCAAAATATGGAAAACAATTCAAAGTCTCAGAGGTTTCTAGCACAAAGCCCTCTGGAGCAGATGCTTTGACCCGCTATCTCGCAGGCGGACTCATCAAAGGAATCGGGCGAGTCACAGCCGCAGCAATCGTGAACAGATTCGGTGAAGACACTATTTCAGTCATCGAAAAAAGCCCCGATTCACTCGCTAAAGTGAAAGGCATCTCAAAAGAAAAGGCTCGAAAAATTTCTGAACAATTTGGAACTCTCAAGGAAATGCAGGACACACTACTTTTCTTGCAAGAAAAAAAATTGACAATGTCGCTGTCTTTGAAAATCTACAAAACCTATGAGGGAGGAACAAGAGCAATAATCAACACGAATCCTTATAAACTCATTGAAGATGTTGTTGGAATTGGTTTTCAAAAAGCGGATAAAATCGCTCAAGAAGTCGGCATAAAACCAGACAGCACTTTCAGAATTTCAGCAGGGATTCTCCATGCTTTGACAACAACCGGGGAA
Organism: Bacillota bacterium; assembly: GCA_009787685.1. Classification (GTDB taxonomy): domain Bacteria; phylum Bacillota; class Clostridia; order Christensenellales; family Pumilibacteraceae; genus WRAY01. The sequence continues at coordinate 2,063 of WQSV01000012.1, read as the reverse complement.
AAACATGGCAACACTTATCTTCCATATGGAGAACTAATTCACGAAGCAACCAGCATCCTCGGATTAAGTGGTGACCTCATCAAGAGTGCAATTGAGCCATTAATCATTTCTGGCAAACTGAAAAGAGTTCCAAATGGACTAGCGCACGCAAAAACATTTAAAGCGGAAAAAGGGGCCGCGACAAGGCTTGTTGAGCTTGTTGAAAGATCAAGTCAAGTCCAATATGAGACGGACAAATTAATTGAAGAATTCGAAAGGGCGGAAAAAATAACGCTCCACGAAACACAAAAAGAAGCAGTCAAAATTGCCGTCACAAGTGGAGTCTCTGTCATAACGGGTGGGCCCGGAACAGGAAAGACAACAATAATAAAATGCCTTTTGAGAGTTCTTGAAAGCATAAATAAGTCCTATACTCTTCTTGCCCCAACAGGACGTGCTGCAAAAAAAATGTCGCTCTCAACGGGGAAAGAAGCATCCACAATTCATCGAAAACTTAATATTCAGCCAAACAGCGATTTTTCAACAGAAAAAATTTTATCAGATGTCATTATTATCGACGAGGTTTCAATGGTCGATATCTATCTTCTTCATCGTTTGCTGTCAAGCATTGTCGATGGAACAAAAGTAATCTTTGTCGGAGACAAAGACCAATTGCCATCAGTCGGTGCGGGGAATGTTCTCTCTGACATAATTGAAAGTGACTATATTCCAGTCATATCCCTAACTCAAATCTATCGACAAGCCCAAATTAGCTTAATTGTCACAAACGCCCACAAAATTAACAACGGAGAAAACCCGATTCTATCAAACGACCCAACGAAAGATTTTTTCTATATTGCGGAGGAAGATCCAAACAAAATCGCAGAAAAAGTTTTAGGGCTTGTTTCTGAAAGACTTCCCAAATTTTTGAACTGTTCATCAAAAAGCATCCAAGTTCTTTGTCCCATGAAAAACGGCGAAGCAGGAACAATAAGTCTAAATGCACGTTTGTCCGAACGACTCAACTCAAACACTTGTTCNTTCCTCTTTGACGGTGAGCAAAAATTAAAAATTGGAGACCGAATTATGCACACAGTCAACAACTATGACCTTGAGTGGACAAAAACATCAAGGCAGTATGCTTTGGGGCAAGCCCACGATTCAGTCGAAAAAGGTGAAGGAGTTTTTAATGGAGATATGGGGCTGGTTCAAAACATTCGCCACGAAAATGGCGAAATGGAAGTCTTGTTTGAAGACGGAAGGCTAGTGACCTACACCCCCGACATCCGTCACCAACTAACCCTGTCCTATGCAATAACAATTCACAAATCCCAAGGCAGTGAATTTGATGCTGTCATCATTCCAATTTCAACCTATAACCCAATAATGATGACGCGAAACCTTCTCTACACCGCAATCACCCGTGCAAAAAAAATGGTCGTTCTAATCGGCAGAGAAGACCACATTAAAAAAATGACTCGCAACAACTACATCGCAAAACGGCACAGCATGCTCTTAGAATTCATAATCAAAGTCAAAAAAAAGTTCGCAATTCTCTATGACAACAAATAAAAGAATAGCAATTTTAATATAGATAAAATCAATCGAGCGACAAATGGTCGCCCCCATCTGACTCTGTTTCTTTGAGGATAAAAAAACATAAATCGTAGGGAGAGTGTTGTTTATAAAGAACACTTAAATAAAGTTAGCAGAAAGCAGATAATCTAGGGGGGTGATTCTTGACACAAAAGTAGACGGAAATATCTCTCACACTGTATTATCAACACTATCAAGAAAACCACTGACTTTAGTCGGTGGTTTTTAGGTTTCTAGAAAAAACGAAGTCATTCTAGAATTTCACTTTCACGTAGTGTCCATTTTGAATTATTGTCCAGAATTCAAATCCTGCATTTTTTGCGGTTTCGTATGCAAGGTGATAATTTCTTCCAATGTGTTCTTTCATGTGGGCATCAGACGATGGGCAAATCATTGTTCCGCCAAGTTCTCGAAATCGTTTCAAAATGTTAATATCGGGAATGGTGGGATAGTGATTGGGTTTTGTCGAAGTGTTCAACTCCAAAATT
>WQSV01000011.1 GCA_009787685.1 Bacillota bacterium | reverse complement strand
TTGTTTGTTGTGCGTTGTGCATTTTGCGTTGAAAAAGGCAGCCTTCTTTCAAATTCATCTTTGTTATCAATGTTGTCATTGCAAAAATACAGAGTAATGTCATACTCTGTATTTTGATTTTTTAATGCGTGGAGTGCCCCGATGGTGCAGACAGCACAACACGAATGAAGTAGTAATGTCTTCATTTTTTAATGTTCAGCACACAAAGTTATCGTGTTTTTGATTGAAACACTGTTTATCTACTTGCAGATGTCTATAACTTATTACAAATATTTAATAACTTAATTCTCTGCAAATTTTAACAACAATGGCGATATGTTGGTTTAGTGATGAGTGTGATCACCAATTAATTTTTAAATTTTAAAAACTTTTACGCGCACCAAATGCCGTTTGCAATTTACCCAACGCACAATGAATATTGTCCCATCATTGTGCGTTGGCATTGCTAGCTGTGCATTTACTTAGGTTGAACGAACAAGTCTTAGTTCAATAAAGTTTCTTCTCTCTCCGTCTACTGTGACTCCATAACCACCAACAATCAAATTAAGTCTGATTTCATTCTGTGTTTGGAATCTTGCACTTGCAATATTTCCAATAGTTCCCCATAGTCCAGAAACAACATCTGGAGTTCCTTGTTGCCACCAAACAAACCAGACAATTCTTCCGTCTTCATTTCTCATTCCAAGGAAGCCATCTGTGCTTTGATAGATTTCAAGAACTGCCATTCTTCTGAACAGATTATAAATTTCTCCACCCGGAACGATGTTCAGTCTTGTGTCATTCAAGATTTGCTCCAGAGTTTGCTGACTTTGTCCTGCCAAATACAACCATTGGAACATCGAAGTTGGTGTTGTCCATCTTGATTCAATTGAAATTTCCATTGCGAGCCAAACTTTGTAATCAAAGAGGTTGCTTTGGACGAAAATTGCTCTGAATGCGGCATCAAAACCGAATGACAACTCAACATTTGGAGCAAATTCACCGATATTTGTTGCATTAATCAAGAACATTGTTCCGTGGTAATGCTCCAAGCTGAATGGACTTGTGAAAGTTATTCCGTCCGCAACAACAGTAATGTTTGATCCCGCAATAGTGACTGTCATATTTTCATACAAGTCTGTCATTGCTTGCGCAATTCTTGCAACAGCTTGCGAAGAATGTTCATTCTCTTGAGTTTCACCTCTGATAATGTTGATTGCTTGTCTATTTCCTCCGATTACTTCATTTGTCAATGATGTTTCAAAGAATTCTCTAATATCTGCTGTCTCATCAAACATTCCTTCGCTTGTTTCGACCAAATCGAATGAATAGCTTCCCGCCGTGTTTGCCGTGAAGAATGAAAGTTCGACAGCATATCTGTAGTTAAAGACTGAACTTTGAATGATTAGTTGAGCCGTTTGAGTGTCATGATACATTCTCAATCTTCTTGTTCCAGATGCCTCAGAGAAACCTTGAGCCGAGAAATAAAGACTTGTGTTCAGTTCATGAAGCGTTTCTCTTGTGTTGTTTCTCAACCACTGATTGCCCTCACCGAGTCTCAACGGAACTCTTTGAGCAGCTCTGTCTCTTTGGGTCAATGTCATGAATCCATTGTTGTAGTGGAATGCCAGTGACATATATTGCTCAACATATGCTCTTGTTTGAGCATATATTTGCTCCTCATTGAAGCCCATGTTGTTTTCTTCGTTGCTGAGTCTGAATAACCCTCTAACAAATGAGAAGAAACCATCTTCATCGGTGTTAATAAACTGACCAGCTCCGCCAGCAAAATTAAATCTGTCGCCAACATCAAATCCTGTCACTTGCCAGAATCCCGTCGGCATAGATATTGGGTTTGCTTGCAAAGAAACTGTTACTGCTCCCATCACTGTGATAGCAACAGAAGATGCTATTGTTCTTGCTCCGCCTTCAGCTGAAATACGAGTTCCACCAATGAACACTTCAACAAAGTATCCCGGTCTTGATTGCCATGCGATAATAACTTGCTCTCCAACGCGAATAGTTCTTGTTCCCGGATTTGTTAAGCTCACTCCAACTCCATTGAAAGTGACAGTTGCCAATCTCGCGCTGTTTGGAATTGTTAAAGTCACTTGAACAGTTTCATTTGCATTAGCGGTCAAGATTGGAGTTGCGTCTTGAGTCAACGTGAAATATCTGACATTTAACCCAACATTTCCCAAGAAATTTGTTTCAAAGACATTAAGCATTCCATTTGCAAAACCTCTTCTTGTTTCCCAAACAACTCTGAACGTCGAGCCTGCTCTTTGTTGTCCGCTTTGATTCACAACGCCTCCACCAACTCTTTCAATTCTGAAATGAACGAAATTTGCCATATTGACAGTTGGAATAGTGAGGTTATATGTTGCACTAAAAGATGCATGAGATGACTCACCAAATGCGCCCAAGATATGTCCAACCATCGCCGCATCACCAAATATAGCGATATTTCCGCGAATAATTGCAAGTTCATATTCTGACGCGAAGTTTGATGGAGGATTTGACGCAAAAGTGATTGCAATCGCTGTTCCTTGGAATCCAGTCACAACAATTCTTGCAAAACAAAAATGTGTTAAATCAAGTTCACCGCTGACATTGAAGCCTTCTTCAATCAAAATATCTCTGACTTCTTCAAAATATTCTCTTTGAGAATCATTGATTCCCGCTCTTATTTGGTCTTGTGGAATTGCATTATCTGACAGGAACGATTCAACAATATTAACAAGTTCAAAGCTTCCAGAAAGGGCAACTCTTCCAACTCTTGTTGGCATTGCTGAAATGTTTGCCATTGCAGTTGACGCATAGACTCTGATTGTCAAATTAACATTAAAGATGTCAAATTCATCTGAATAAGCAAGTCCGGGAGCAGTTTGAAGAACCCAAACATCTCTGTGTTCAGTGAGAGTCATTCCTCCAAGATTGAGATCACCTCTTGTTTCAATTTCACCCCAAACAAAACCATGTCTGTTAAGTTCCGCCACTATTTCGCTAATTTCAGTCGCAACAGTTGCTGGAATAATGTCTTCAATAACCGCTACTCTGTTTGCAAGCAATTCATTTGCAACATGAATTGCGGCGTTATTTGTTCCAAAAACGAATGGAGATGCTCCAATATTTGAAATTCTGACAAAAACATCTTCTCCAAACAAAATTCCAGTCGCCTCAACTCCTGCAAAAGTTTCATCAAAGAATATTCTTGTTGTGAAACCTAGTTCTTGGAAAGATTCTGCAATCTCTTCCGCTCTCACTCTGTTTGCATTGGTGAAAATATCTTCTCTTTCAAAGGTGATTGCGATATTTTCATTTGCATCGATTACTATTCTGCCACCACCAACAAAAGTTTCAAAGTTAAAACCAACGCCATATGGAGTGACAACAAAATTCGCTGGGTTCGTCCACATTATTGTTAAAGTGTCGCCAAGCATTGCAGAAGTTCCATTGACAACTGGCGCTCCAGCTCCATTAGTAATAACAACGCTGTCAATCAAAGCCATGTCAACATTAATAGAAACTTGTGGCGCTCCTTGAACAGCTCCTGCTTGCATTTCTCTCAGGACAATCGCAACTCTTGACGAAACAAAATCATCGCCAAAAATAATGAAATTACCAACTCTTATGAATCTAATATCTGATGATTGAACTTCACCATCCGTGTTGATTCTCACATTTAAAAATCTCGTTGCTTGTTGTGAATCAGTGAAGAAAACAGCTGTTGCAAAATTTCCATCAAGCTCAATATTTCTAAAAATTTCAAAATGGTTGTGTCTTGTCAATTCATAAACTGAATCAAATTGAGAAACTAATTGATCTCTAAAATTATTATTAAAGTCATTTTGTTCATTTGTCAGTGCTTGAGGAGAATTTCCAATAGTTCCAAACAACGCGTCTCTGACAATATCGACAAGGGAAGGAGAGTTTGATGTTACTATCATATTTTCAACTAATGCGCTGTGTTGAACTTCTTTGAAATGAACAACTCTATTTCCTGCTTGTGGAGTTCCAGTGGTGTGTTGAGCAACCAAAAATTGTGGTTGTCTGAATGCCGAAATTGCCCATCTTTCGTTACTGAAGAATCTGACACTAAAATAAATATTTTCAACACCACCGAAAGTAGTTATTGAATTTTCTCTTGACATGGTAACAAAAATATTTTCATTTGAACCAGTTCCAACGAATTGCAATTCAATTCCAATATCTTCAAGGAAAATTTCAAGTAAATCAACAAATGAATCTTCTCTTTGAGAGAATGCATTATCAATTGACCCAATATCTTCAAAGTTACTAGCAACCCAAACTCCATGATTATTTCCAACAAAAAGCATGTTATCTTTTATAACATAATAATTGTTTCCAACTAGATAGTTGGCACTTTCCCTTGCTCTTTGTTCAGTCTCAAAATAGAAAATAGTGAGAGGATTTTCAATCGATCCAGCTTCAATATAAAAAACTAATCCAACAAAAGAGAAAACAACAGCACCAAATTCATTATAACTAATATCTCCAAAAGTGACCAAATCCCTTGTTCCTCTGTTAAAAGAATCTCTAAAATTTTCTGCACTCAAAATAGTAGTGTTAAGAAGTGAAATAATAGTTGCTCTTGATTCCCCATCAAAAACTATTCCTCGTGAATGAGTGAAATAATTTTCACCAAAAATTAATAAATTTGTTCTTGTTTGACTATTTCTCCACGAAAAATCAACTGTTGCTCCAATTCTAATATAGTCTCCACTTTGAATTTCTCTTCTAACACCATCAACTAAAGCAGTGACCGAAACATTATCAACTTGACTTTCCACATTAAAGAAAAATCTTTCAACTCTGTGAGCAACCAAAATAATAGTGGTGTTTATCACAACTTCATGAGTAAATGTTATGTCAGTTCCAAAAAGTCCACTTTTAACAACCGCTCCATTAATGTATATATAACCTCTATAACCCTCTTCAACTGTTATGGTTATTTCAAGTTCTTCTCTAAAATCAATATCATGGTTTCCTTGTCTTAAATCACCAGTTATTGAAACAGATTTAATTCCAGTTCCTTGTTCATTAATAGTGACAATTTGTTTTGGAACTGATTCAATAATTCTTTGAGTTATATTAATAACAACTTCATCAATATTAATTGTTGTGTTATCAACTCTAATGACAACAAAAATAGAACCATTTTCATAAATTAATTCTGGATTATTATTAACAACACCATTAACATTGACAAGGTGAATCCATTGATTTTCACTAATAAAAGGTTCAATAAGAAGAACAGTATTTCTAAAAACTTGTGAATTATTAATTATTTGAACACCATCATTGAAAATTCTTGCAAATGAACCTTGAACAGAAACACTAACAGTGAAAGTTTGATTTAATTCATTAATTCTTGTTTCAGCATTAACAAAATCTTGATAATTAATAATTAAAGAAACCATTTCATCATTTTCTAGTGCATTAATTTGATTTCTAATGTTTCTCACAGTTTCAGTATCATTTCTTGAAATATCTCCAGCAATTGGATTATTAATATCCAAACCAACTCTTGGAAGTTCATTAATTTGTTGCATTATTCCAACAACAACATTCAATTCAGTTAAAAAAGGAATTTCATTCAAAAGAGCAGTATATCTTTCAAAAATTGCAGTATTTTCTTCAATATATTCTCTTTGATTATTATTTAATTGATTAGTAAAAATTTCTCTAATTCTCTCAATAGTTGGAAGATGATTGTATTCAAGTGACCCAATTGATGGCAATTCATTAATCAAAAAGAAAAATTCCATTTCTCTAAATCTATAGATTGAATTATTTAATAATTGAATATATGTTTGTGGAACTTCATTTTGAATATGAAGAAGTCCATTCAAAGAATTAATAGCATTATTTAATTGAACAACATGCCCCATATTCATAGTTGGAATTGAATTAAAAATTCTAATTGTTTCTATTGTTTCATTTATTCTGAAAATTTCATCAAAACGATTTTCAGCATTAACTAAAATTTGAATATAGTTCGCTTGAACCAAATTTCTAGCGGCGACAGACAAATTATTAAACATTATTCTCGCTTCTCTAATGATATCTCCATAAACATCAATATCATCTATTGTTTGATGTCTCGGCAAATTTTCATAAACAAAGTTTGAAAAACGAATAGCATTGTAAAGTGCTGCATTAGTAACACCAACAACTCTAACTTGAATAGTAGTGTTTCCATTAATAGTTAAAGAGTGAGGAGATGTTGCATCATCAACTCTCAAACCATTAACATATAAAAAAGCTTGGTTAACAACAACATCTTCATCATTCCATGAAATTACTAAAGTTTGACCATCTCTAATATTATGAGGATCTATTCTCGCAGCGAGATATCGGTCACCATGTCTGACTGAAAAATTTCTAACACTTTCGCCTTGGAAATTTTGAGGTGTTGATATTCTGACTTCAACATCTCCACGACATGCTAACATCATAACAGACGCTGTCACTAAAAGGACAATAACTGCAAACATTAGTCCTAATTTTTTAAGGATTGATTTTTTCATTTTTTTACTAATCTCCACTTGAAATTTTAGTTTTTCATAAACAGAAAAGAAAAGGTAGTGTTCATATATTTCTTGAACACTATTTATTTTCTATTTTATTAGTATTTATTATACTATATTATATATAACATGTCAATACTTATTTGATATATTTTTATATTTTATTTATTCATATTTGTTTAATAAATAATTCATAATTATATAAAAATAAATTATTTATATATATTATTATTATTTATATTAGTTTTTTTAGTTAATAGTAGGCACTGTGGAAATGTTGATATAGTGGATAACCTTTAAAATAGGGACAAAAAAGGTGTAAAAATGTCTCAAATATAAAAATAAAAATGTGGATATTATTCTAAAGTTGACAGGGTTTTATCAACATAGATATTATTTAATGTGTATAAGTTAGCTTTTATTATGTTAAAATAATAAAAAATAAAATAAGAAAAGAACAAAAATAAAAAGTTATCCACAATTTTATTCACAATTGTGGATAACTTTTAATAAGATTTACACATTTATTTTAATTATAAAGAAAAAAGATGAATTAAAATCAATTAGTTTAATAAAAAAAGAAGAAGAATTATTTTTTGTGTCCGAATTTTCCTTGGAGGGCTTTTAGTTTGTCTTCAAGGGATTCTTCTGGACGGTTGCTTTGTGGTGGACGATTATCTTTGTTAAAATGAGGCCTATCATTGTTATTTCTTGGTCTGTCATTTCTGTCAGTTCGAAGTTTGTCTCTCTCGCGTTGAGTGCTTCCACCTTCTTTTGGTTGGCGGATTGGTTTTGAACCGGGAGTTTTGAGGGAGAGATTAATTCTGTTTTTTGCAACATCAACTCCAATGACTCTTGCTTTGACGATATCACCAACTGTTAATGCTTGAGATGGGTGTTTGATGTAGTCATCACTGATTTCACTGATATGACATAGTCCATCATGATGAACACCGATATCAATAAAAGCACCGAAGTCAATAACATTTCTTACAGTTCCAATGATTTCCATTCCTTCTTTGAGGTCTTTGATATCAAGAAGGTCATCTCTTAATATTGGTGGAGGAAGATCTTCTCTAATATCTCTTCCCGGACGCATTAATTCTTTGATAATATCGTTAAGTGTTGGTTCACCGACTCCGATTTCAGCAGCAACTTTGCTAATTCCTTCGCGTGCAACTTTGTTAGCAAGGTCTGTTAATTTTCCTTCTTTGATGTCGTTGTCACCATATTCAAATTTTGAAAGAAGTTTTTCAGCAGCTTCATAAGATTCTGGATGAACTGAAGTGTTGTCCAAGATATTATTTGCTTTCAAAATTCTTAAAAATCCAGCACACTGCTCATAGGCTTTTGGTCCAAGTTTTTTAACATTTTTGAGTTCTTCCCTTGATTCAAATGGCTTAGATTTGCGATATTCAACAATGTTTTTTGCAATAGAAGTGTTAAGACCAGAAATATATGCCATTAATGAATAAGATGCTGAATTAAGGTCAACTCCAACACTATTAACGCAATCTTCAACAACACCGTCAAGAACTTGAGTTAATCTTGCTTTTGGCATGTCATGTTGATATTGACCAACACCAATGCTTTTTGTGTCTATTTTGATTAATTCTGCGAGTGGGTCAAGAAGACGACGTGCAATTGAAACCGCACTTCTTGCAGTTAAGTCAAGATCTGGGAACTCTTCAGCTGCTAGTTTTGAAGCACTATAAACTGAAGCTCCTGCTTCATTGACGACAATGTAGTTAATTGGGCGGCTAATTTCTTTAATGAGACCAGCAACGAAAATTTCACTTTCTTTTGAAGCTGTTCCGTTTCCAATTGCAATAACATCTATTTTGTGTTTTTCTATTAATTTTTTGAGAACTTCAGTTGATTCTTTGATTCTTTGTTGAGGTGGAGTTGGATAGATAACAGTTGTGTCTAGAACATTTCCTTCTTCATCAATGACTGCAATTTTACAACCAGTTCTAAATCCCGGATCGAGCCCAAGAATTACTTTTCCTTTTAGTGGAGGGGACATGAGTAGAGGTTTGAGGTTGACTTCAAACATTTTGATTGCTTGCTCTGATGCAACTTCGAATAGTTCACCACGAACTTCGTTTTCAACAGATGGGAAAATCAAGCGTTTATAAGAATCTGCAATAGTTCTTTCTAGCAATTCATTAAAAGCACTTTCTTTTTTAAACATTGCGCGGATTTTTCCAAGTGCAACTTCTTCGTCAACCGATAGATGGACTTTCAAACAATCTTCGTTTTCTCCACGATTAATAGCGAGAATTCTGTGTGGAACGATAGTTGCAATTTTTTCAGAATGCTCTTTATACATTTCGAAAGTTTTTATTTTTTCGTTTTTCTCGTCTTTTGGTTCGAGTTTTGCGTTGATTAGTCCATCAGCATGAAGAAGTTCTCGAAGAACTTTGCGAAGTTCTGCGTTGTCCGAAATTCGCTCTGCGATAATGTCGCATGCCCCATTAAGAGCATCTTCAGTTGTTGAGACATGAAGTTTCACGTCAACATCTTCGCTTGTGACAATATATGGCGCGCAAAGTTCATCAAAGTCGACTTTTTGCAGTTCTTGCGCTTGGATAATGTCAGCAAGTGCCTCTAGCCCTTTCGCTATTGCGACTGACGCACGAGTTTTCTTTTTCTGTTTGTAAGGACGATAGATATCTTCGACCTCTGTTAAAGTTTGCGCTTTTTCCAAAGCAACTGCGATTTCATCAGTCCATTTTTCTTGTTCTTCAATAGATTTTTGAACCTCTTCTTTTCTTTTGATGAGGTTGTTAAGATATGTTAATCTGTCGGCAAATTCACGAATAACTTGGTCATCACATTCGCCGTGCATTTCTTTTCGATAACGTGCAATAAAAGGAACCGTGTTCTCTGGGTCGCTAAGCAGGTCAACAAGGTTTGACGAATATTCATACTTTAGTTGAAATTCTTCTGATAGTTTCTTTTTGATATCCATGGGAGTATTTTAACAAAAAAAACATATTAACGCAACTAATTTAATATACTGTATTGAATATTGAATATTTAGATATGGAATATTTTAATATTGAATATGTGTTGATAATTAATTTTATCCGTCCATATTCCATATTGAATATTGAATGTTGGATATTCTATATTCCATATTTGAATTATGGAAAACAAATCTTTTAATATTAACAATCAGAATTCGTCAAACCAATCCACTTTGACAAACAAAAAGCCTCATTCAGTCAATATTGATCGCCGTCAACGTGCAACGCTTCAAGGGGTTGAAAAAGTCATTTCTTCAAACGAGAATTTAATTTCTCTTTTAACAACTGAAGGTGGACTGGTTTTGAACGGTTCGGAATTCAAAATTATAAAATTTGATGCTGAATCTGGCTTTTTGAGTATTGAAGGCAAGACTAATTCTTTTAAGTATACTGCTGTCAGCGGAGAAAAAACAGGCAGTGTTTTTAAGAAAATCTTTAAGTAGAATTGAATATTGAATATATGTTGATAATTAATTTTATCTGCCTATATTCCATATTTCATATTTTAAAATGAATCAACTTCTTCTATTTGCAATATCAATCGCCTTGGGAATTGTTTTGCGTGCATTATATGTTGGGCAGACAAAATTGGCAAAAATTGGAAAACATCGAGCGCTGAAAATAGCACTCGATGTTTTATGGTGTTTTTTGTCTTTTGGAGGATTCTTCTTTTTGTCGTTTTTCGTTGCTGGCGGAGAATTTCACTTCTTCATGTTGGCAGGAGTTTTTGCAGGATTCTTTGGACTGATGTTGGTTCCTTTTCGCAGGACAAAAAAAGTTAATAGTGAATAACTAATTAATGAAAGGTGAGGATAAAATACTTTTATCCTCACCTTTCATTAAAAAATGCAATTTAGTTGTTCAAAAGAATATCGCGTATTCTTTCCAAATCGTCTCGTGAGAAGTAATCAATAAAAATTCGACCTTTGTTGTCGTTGCCTAAGATTGTGACCTTCGTTTTGAGGGTCTTTTTCATTGTGTCGCAAAGGTCTTTTAATTCAATGCTTTGAGGGACTCTTTCTTTTTCAACTTTGCCGTGAATGTGGAGCTTGACTATTTTTTCGAATTCACGGACGGTTTTTTTGTCGTCGCATCCCATGAGTGCGAATTGAAGTTGCTCGGATTGATTGGACAAAACAACTAGACATCTTGCGTGTCCGATCGAGAGACGGTTTTCAGCGACAAGAGATTGAACTTCTGGTGCAAGAGTTAGTAGTCTGAGAATATTTGTGACATATGGACGAGATTTTCCAATGCGTTCAGCAATTTCTTCTTGTGTGTAGTCATATGCGGCCATTAACTCTTTGATATATGTCGCAGTTTCAATAATATTGAGGTCTTCTCGTTGAAGGTTGTCAATCAGAGATAGTTCTTTGACTTGTTTGTCGGTGTAGTCTCTAACAATGGCAGGAATTCTTCGAAGTCCTGCTTTTTTTGAAGCACGGAAACGACGTTCTCCTGCAATAAGCATAAAACGCTCGCCAGATTTGACGACAACAACTGGAGATATGACACCATGAACTCTGATGGAATTTGTTAAATCCATTAATGCGTTTTCGTCAAATGTCTTGCGCGGTTGGTCTGGATTTGCAAAAATAGAGCTTATTTCTATTTCAAGAGCCGCGCCCTCTTTAACGCTTGGGATTTCAGCCCCTTTTGGCTCAAATTTGATGCCATATTCAATTTCAGCTTCGCCCATAAGAGCCGACAAGCCTTTTCCGACAGTTCTTTTCATGTTTTTCTCCTTGTGTGTGTAAGATTACTATACACCATTAAAACATTTGCGTCAAGCACTTTTAATGCTTGAATATGTTTCACGTGAAACATTTCCGACAAGCAAAAATAAAAATTGACAATGTTTCACGTGAAACATTGTCAATGATTGTCGAATGATGGAGATGTTTCACGTGAAACATTGAAATTATTTTAAAAAATACGATATCCCGCGACAAAAGCCATTATTCCCATGAGTCCTATAACTACTGGTTGATGGAGAAGATAGACAAACATTGTTCTTTTTCCGCAGAAAGTTATTGGCATGTGCCAAGAGCGTGTAAACATAGTTTTGGTTCCTATCAAGGCAGGAAGACAAGTTTTTCTGTCGGAGTAAAGGACTTTTCCAAAAAACACACCAACAAAAAACATTCCAGTCCAAGGAAGTATGCCATAAAAATCACCACCATATCGCAAAGTTCCAACTAAGTTTGACATCACACTGTTAAAGCTCCACTCTCTTGTTGCCGGGACAAGGTTTCCACTCTCAAATCCTCCGAAAGTGAATCCGAGAATCAAAACAACAATTCCGATGCAAAGAAAGAACCATTTGTTGTCCCAAACCTTTTTTGCAAGCGTGTAGATAAAAACGGAAAGAGCAACAATGAACAGTATTCCAAAAACAATGATAGTGCTGTTGCCGGGCAAAATTATCCCTTCTCGGTGGATTGGGGCGATTGGGTATTGAAGTGCGGTGTGTATGACAATAATCCAAAGTCCAATAATGATTAAACTTGAAACAAGAATAAACCAATCTTTTGAGCCAAGTTCTAAAACATTTGCTAGTTTGCCACTTGGATGCTTGTTGGCATGTCTTCGGATTAAGAAAAGAACCAAGAAAAGCAAGTGAGCAAACATAAGACCGATAATAATTGTCGAGATGAAGAAAAATCTTTTTTTTGAAAATCGTCCCTTATTGAGTATTGTTAAAATTACTGTTATTGACGAAATCAATGCAAGACTTGCGAAGATTACAGCAACGTAATCTGAAGTTGAAACTTGGCGAGCTGCGTTTGGCGTTGGAATATTTTCAATCAAGAAAACAACAATAGTCATTAGTGTTATGAGTGAAGTTCCAATCAGAAGTTTTAAAATCCTCTTTCCATTGTTTTTTGAAAAAGCGCAAGAAACCCCGGAAACGAGAATAAAAACAAAAACGATTGCAAATCGAACAGCAGTCTGAACGGCATGACCTCGATAGTAAATTGCGAAGTCAATCATCGCATTGAAGAAGGGGCTGTCGATTTGGCCAGCATTGGAAAAAATCATGCTTGAAAAGCCATCAAATTGAGTGAAGTTGAAAAGCAAGTGATCCATAATGACAAGCAAAATACACAGACCTCTCAAAAAGTCTATTTCCCAAATTCTGTCAGAACGACGTTTTTTTACATTTTTTGGAAATTCGTGTTCTTGGGTAATTTTTTGCTCCTCAGTCATTGAAAGCAGTATAACACAAGTTGAGATGGAAATGCAAGTAAAATTTAGTGAATAGTGAATGCTGGTTTTTATGTTTGATTTGGAAGCGAGAAAAAATAGCTTGACGTCCACCATTCATTATTCACCAGAAATAATCACAAAAGAAAAACCATCCCAACTGCAAGTCCAATCAAAATCAATCCACTTAGCCATGAGAGATTGATGCGAGATTTTTTGGCGATGCGCAAACCCAAAAGATGTCCGCCTTTCATGAAAAAGATTTTGACGGCGACTGCGAGAAAGAATATGGCAACATAAAAATGCCAAGAGAGAAGAGAGGAGAGGCTGATTGCGGCTCCCGCGCTATCGATTGTTAAAACGAGTGCGACAAGAAAAGATTCGCGAAAGGAGATGATTTTGTTGTGATCGCGGTCAAGTAATAATGGATTTTGCTTTGCTGCGAAAAATGATTTTAGTTGAGAGTGTGAAGAGTGTTGGGATAATGGGGGGTCGAGAACGGAGGGTGGAGATATTGTCAAATCATTTTTAACATTATTCACACTTTGCATTTTTAAATCTTCACTTTCTTTTTCGTTCTCTTTTAATTCAATGATATCAACAAGGATTCGCTTTCCTCTCAGAATTTGAACTATGCCGAAAACAAATTTAAAAATTCCCATGCCACCAATGATTGAAACGGCGAGAATAAGGGTGGCGAGATGAGGGAAGACTTCTCCCAAAAAACCGCCAGCGATGAATGCCAAAATCATCACAATCGAAGCGATGATTGCGATGAGAAAAGTTACTTTGAAAGAAACTTTTATGCGTGCTGTGCCATAAGAAAAGCCAAAGACAAAAGTGTCTATTCCGCTTGCAAGAACAATGAGTAAAGCTGCTAAAAATTCGACTGATAGCATGCTAACATAGTATGGAGAAAAAAGTTGAAAGGTGAGAATTGAAAGTGGAAAGTTAAGAATGAATCTATTTTAACAACAATTTTCAATTTTCAATTAAAAATGTTTGACAGAGTGTTTTTACTGTGGTATAATCACAATAAAGAAAAACAAAATAAAGTCTTTTCAAACAAAAAAACAAGGGTTGTTAACTCAGCTGGGAGAGTACTTGCTTGACATGCAAGAAGTCGTTGGTTCAAGTCCAATACAACCCACCAGCAGCGTGCCGCTGCGGGCTAGTCGGGAGACTGCTAGCCAAACTGAATTTTATGGGCGGAGACTATCGTGGTACTCCAGTGCTTGCAGCACGGGCTAGTTGGAAAACGCTAGTCGTGCTGTTTTCTATTGGGAAGGACTGTCGTGGTCCACCATTTGGCATGGAGCCAGTTAGCCTTTGAGGTTGACGGGCTTTTGTTTTTCTATTGGGTCGTTTGACCGTGGTCCACCAGTAGCGTGTCGCTACTGGCTAGTCGGGAGACTGCTAGCTTTATTGGGCGGAGGCTATCGTGGTTCACCAGTGCTTGCAACACGAGTTAGTTGGAAAATGCTGGTCGTGCTGTTTTTTGTTGGGAAGGACTGTCGTTTTTTATTAACATGAATGAACTCAAATCACTCGTTGGTTTTGGGTTCATTTTCTTTGTTTGAAGTAGGTTTATTTTTTGAGTTTTTTGTCATTCAGGTTTTGTTCTCGGGATAGTTGAGGAATGCTTGAGGTTTGTTGTCATAGAAGCACGACTTTCGGGTGTTGTTGTTTGCGAGGATTTTGCGAGGGTAGTCTTTTGCAAACCTAATTTAATATTTGTTAATCATTGGCATTTTTGAAGTGTTATTAATAGAGTGCTACTAAATAATCCACATAAAACAAATGCAGGCAAAAGCATTGAAGATGGTTGACAAATGGGGTGTTATAGTATAATGTTATAGTTGATTTGGAAACTAGCGCTAGAAAAGACAGAATCAATAAGATTTCGTTGATGTCAACTAATATTGCTTTTGCGATATTAGCATTGTTTGTTAGTGTTTTTTTGGTTGCTCAAGTTTTTTATTTGACGAACTACAGTTTTCTTTCGGTTGCACTTTTTGTGCTTGTTGATTGTGCGGCGTTGTTTTCTTTCTACTTTGTTGCTTCGTGGTTGTGTAAAAAAATTCGTCCGATTTGGATAACAAGAGTGGCTGTTTTCTTTGGAGTTGTTTTTTTGGTTGTCATAGCTTCTTGGCAAGATGGACTTCGAGAATATTACATGCTGTTCGGTTTTCTTTGGGGAATGGTCACAGGGCTTCATTGGGGTGCGATGAATTTGATTTTCACGAGTGCTTTTGAGGGGGAGAAGACGAAAAGCTTCATGACATGGTTTTTTGCCATTGAAATTGTCGCAAGCATAGTTTTTCCTTTCACATTCGGTCTCTTGATTGATTTCGGCTCGTTCTTTTTGACGAGTGTTGTTGTTCTTGCGATTGGCGGAATAATGCTTGTTTCTACTTTCTTTTTCACTTCTCCAAAGAAAGAAAAAGATGGTTTGAAGCTAAGAGAGTTTTTCAAAATACTAAAAGTGAAAAATATGCTCAAACCTGCAATCGCACTTTGGGGAATATTTTCCTTGAGTGGAGTTCTTCGGGCAGTCAGTTTTTGTCTTATTCTTTTGGTGTTTTTGTATTTTGGGAGCAACATGTCGCTCGGAATGTTTTCGTCAATCGCTGCTGCGGTTGGTGTTGTGGTTCTCATTGTCTACAAAAAATTGAACAAAAAGATTTACTGGGCACTTGGGCTTATTCCTTTGATTTCGCTTATTCCGCTGTTTTTTAATGTTGGGCTTGTGACGCTGGTTGTTTTTCAATTTGGTATCATTTTTCGAACCGCAGTTATGGTCGAAGAGTCTGCTATTAGGCTGAATTTTCCAAAAATGATCGGAGCGAACAATCATATTGTTGAAAGTCATTTGTTTTTTGAAAGCGCGTTTTTTGTTGGAAGAATTCTTTCTTGCACATTGATTATTATCATTGCACTCGTCGGCGCAACAATGATGTTGGTTGTTGTTGGTATGGCGATAATGTTGGTGTTATATGCTGTGCATTCGGTTTTATTGCGGGTTTGGAGTGGAAAGTATAACACTGGAGCAATGGAGAAAAAGACTGACTAGAAGTTTTGGAATTTTGAAATGATTTCTCCGAGTTAGTCGCTATTTTTTGACAATGCATAAAAGACAGAATTTGATCTAAATCTAATTATTAATTTGCAAATTGTCAGTTGCAAACTCTAAATTATTGATGTAGTCCTGTAGTTTTTGCTTGACAAGGGTCTTCGACCCTTCTGAGAGAGATTGTTTTTACTAAAAATTCTCCGACAAAAGCATTAAAGATGCTTGACAAGGGTCTTCGACCCTCTTGACGCTGAATGCTAGTGCAAGCAGAACCAGACAGAACAGTCGAAGACTGTTGACAAGGGTCTTCGACCCTCTTGACGGAAATTGCTTTTACTTGAACTTCTCCGACAAACCAGTCGAAGATGCTCGGCAAGGGCTTTCAGCCCCTCTGTGAGAGATTATTTCTACGAGAAATTCTACGACAAAGGCATCGAAGATGCTTGACAATAGTCTGTTGTTTGTGATAATATTGTCTACATTGGACTTGGGGGTTTAAGGGTCCGAAGGAGAAAAACATGTTAAAGAAAAAAATTATGTCGGTTTTGCTTGCGATTTTTTCGCTTGCAATGGTGTTTGGGCTGATGGTTGCCTGCACCGAACCTGTCGAGAGTGTCAGCATTGTTGTTATTGCTGCAAATGGCGAAGTGCTTGTTGAAATTGAAGCGAGTGATTTTGAATCAAATCTCGTTGTTGACATTTTGACCGAACACAATGACAGGTTGCAAATTCCACAATCTGAGTTGAATTCGGGTTTTGTTAGCACGATTGCGGGAGTCATGGCAGAGTGGAATTGCAGATGTTCTTTGGATGTTGCGCCCACTTGCGAAGAAGACAGATATTGGTGGGTGTTTGAAATCAACCAAGAAATGGCGGCTTTTGGAATTCGTTATGCGAGAGTTAATGACGGGGATGAAATTTCTTTCAGAAAAGTTTCTGGGTAGTTGAGAGATTGAATACTAGGACTACTAGCGGCACAACAACAAGACTATGTCATGTCGAAGTAGAGATAAACATCTTGTTAAGAGTAAAGATGCTTTTGTTTTAGGGCTTAATCAAAAAATATCACCTTTTATCAAGATGATATTAAGAGGGTGGGCCATTGATGCCCACATAAATATTAAAAAAATTCATTGGAGAAAAAATATGATTTTATCGGGATTATTAATGTATGGAGCGGCGCAAAAGAAGAAGCTTGTTAGTTTCAGCTTTTTGGCTATTCTTTTTGTCTATTTGATTGTTGCATCTCAAAATTGGGCGTTTTTTGCTGTGAATATTTCATTGATTTTTGCCCTTTCGCTGGTTCTTCGGAAAATTAATTGCCATCTTCTAAAGAGTGCTTCAATTTTGGTCTATTCAATTTTGATTGATATCATCAGCTTTTACTTGTTCACTATGTTTCCGATTAATGTTTCACTTGGAACCTATGTTTGGGCAGGAATTTTGTTTAATCTTCGTTCGGCGATTCCAGCGATTGCGCTTGGACTTTCGGTCAATGTTGTGGTTGTGGTTGATTGGTTCTTGTCAAGAAAGAGGATGGCTGTGAATGAAAATTGTGGTGGACTGGTTTCGTTAATGAGCAGGTAAGACATTTTGAATAACAAGTAATCTAAAAGTCTTGAATAACAGATAATCTAAAAGCCGTGTTGCAAAAAACACGGCTTTTTTGGTTAATGGAGGGGGCGTTTGTAATTGGGCTTGAGGGATATATAATTGAGGGATATATAATAAAGAAGCTTTCGACATATATTAATAATATATTAAAAACATGTTAACAAAAAATTAATAACAAAAATGTAAAAAAGTATTGACAGAATGGAATATGTGTGATATAATTATTCATTAATGTGCTATTATAATATGATTTTGCAACTATTATATGTGATGGCATGTTTGGAAAAGTCAGAATCGACAAAAACCTCGAAAGGGTTAAGGAGAAAAAATGAAAAAGATAAAACTTTTAATTGCACTTGCAGTTATGTTGACTTTGTCGGTTTTCATGTTAACGGCATGTCCAAATGGATACCATGTTGTGACATGGGAAGGGGCAGAAGTTACTGCAACTGTTAATGGTGAAGTTGTCAGTGGGGACGATGTTAGACATGGTTCAAGCGTTGTTTTCGCGTGGGGAACTCTTCAAGGCGGTTATGCCATGAGAGTTCAGACAGCGGGTGTTGACACTGAAGTTGCTGGAACGACTTGGACGCTTTCAAATGTTACGGAAGCAAGAAACGTTGTTTTCACGATCGTTCCTGTTGCGGGGACATATGCGTTTGTT
>WQSV01000010.1 GCA_009787685.1 Bacillota bacterium | reverse complement strand
AATCTGCCTTGATATCTTGAAAGACGATTGATTCTGTTTCCAGAATAGAGATTCAGATGAATTTCTGCGCTGTCTTCAAAAACTGTCACCGCGTTAGAATATGTGTAATAAATGACATAGTTAAAATTTCCACGAAATTCGTTAATGAAAATTCTTAGTTCAAATCCACCATTTGAAAGTGGCGAAAGAGCAAATCTTTGCACTGTTCTTGAATTGGTTTCGGCTGGGGTTGCAAGAGCATAGTTCACAAAATTCCATGTTCCAGTTGATTCCGAATAAGTCGCCCTATACACTCTGAATGAATCTCTGTCAAAAAGTCTGCCAAGGGCACGGTCTTCGTCGGTTTCAGAAAACTCCATATAGAGTTCGCGCCATGGCGGAATAGTGTGGTCCCATGGTGTTGCGAGAGTGAACCAAAGCGATTCACGAACATGCATGTCGCCAGATAGTTCGATTTTCGCGTCATAGTGAACTCGTGTGATAGACGCATGGTTGGCAAAGTTGAAATGATCAGTGTTGTCAACGAGAGTCGTTCTTGGAATATGCAAGAAAAATGTTCCAATGAGCCCAATGAATGCTACATAAAAAATTAGTGCAAATATTATCATTGGGATTCTATCTCTTATTCTCATAGATGTGTTTCCTCCAGATTTTTCAATACTAAATTCTCAACGATGAGAATTGCATTAATTATAACACATTGTTGAAGTTTTTCCAAATAAAAATGTGTTGATTGAATTTTTATTGATGTTTTTTAATGCAATTTTAATGTTGTTTTTTGTTGGAATTGGATTAGATTGGGTTGTTTTGTCGAGTTGTGGCAAAGCGCTTGACATATTTTGTTTTGTTGTGTTATAATTATTTACTATGCCATCACATCAACATGTTATGAAAGGTGAGCCTCCTGCTCCAAAAAGAAACAATATCAACAACGATCAATTTACTCGTCGAAAAAAACGAGGATGTCTTGGGCATTTTATTCGATTTTTGATTGCCATGACAGTTATTTTTGCTTTTTTTGTCGGCGTATTTTTAATTGGCGGCAATATCGCAACTCGTCGTTTTCTTGATATGAGTATTTTTGACACTCTTGGCGTTATTCGAGATTTGGGGCGAGCAAGAGATCGTCGAATTGTCACTCATGGGCATTCGGATGAAGACCAACTTGGCTTTGAGTCCGCGCTTCGCAGGCAGTTGTTTTTGACTGATGATGCTCCACTTAATCTTGACGAATTGATGGGCGTTGTTGTTCGCACTATTGGGGGTCATGAATCTAATGAAGCTCTCTCATCAGAGATGCCTGTTTGGGAAAATTATGTTGTTTATGCTTTTCAAATTGCGTCCGGTGAGGTTTTGGATGATGAATTTGTTTCAAATCCTTTTATTGACTACATCACTCACCTTTTTTCTTATGACGGAGGACGTTTCATTAATAGAGCGAAACTCGCGACATATGACAAGAGCGTTCATCAGAATTTCATTTTGAATGTTCGCGACCGAGAACTTGCTTCTTTTTTGAATGCTGTCTTGCAAGCAGGACTTCGTGATATTGATGTTATTGCAAACATCACGGCACTTGACAGTGTAAAAGAATTAACAGGACTTGATTGCCTTGAAGGAGTTGTTGTTCTTGAGCAAATGCGTTTTTTGGGTAGCATTGAAAATCCTCAAGTTTCAATTATTGTGTCAATTGAAACGAGAGATGCTGCACGCGGGGCTCTCGACAATCTCATTGGAATTCGCTTCCCCACTCTCACTAGGTTGCTTTTGCCGGAGAGGCTTTTCCTCACTATTAACTCAAATTTAAACGATGGCTATGCAACTTTGGTTGTCAATGAAATGAATTCATCACAAACATCTCGATTTCATCACATGATTGATGCAATCATGGCACTTATTGGAAACAACGATTTTAGCACTGACGAGATGATTCGAGACATGACTGCGGGCATAGTTGAACCGATGGCAAATGCTATTAATTCATATGGCTATCTCAATCAAATTGAACATGGTCTCATTAGCATTGATATTTTAAACACGCTTATTAGTGTCACAAACGTTAATTATGGGCGCGATGAAATTCAATTTCTTCAGTCAACTCATGTTATTTTGGCACTTCGTTATATCCTTACAAGCGACTTTGAAAATTCGATTAATGAAGATGTTGCTTGGCAAAATTGGTATTCAAGAGTGGTTGAGGGGTATGCTCAGTTTGTTAGAAATCCAGCCGACACGATTGGTTGGAACAGACGAAATTTTGAACAGGAATTCCTTGATGAAATCTCAAGGACATTGCCATTAAATTTGACGCGAGAAAAATGCGACGATGAATATTGCAACGATGAGAATTGTGGAGCGTTAACTTTTGATGAAATTATTGCAATGTTCGGGATTGGGGTTGATGTTCAAAGCGAATATCTCATTGACTTCTTTGACGCAACTGGATTATATCGACTTGCAAGCGAAGAGGACATTGAGAATTTGAGAATTCGAATTTCTAATCAGATGTTTGGGTTCTTGATTGATTATGCAATTAGGCACATCTTCAACCTTGAAGATGCTGGGATTCTTTCCGACATGGAGCCATCTCTCTATCAATTGAGAATTTTCACAGATTATGAAACCAACAGAGTGTATATGGAAGCGGCGCTTGCTCTCAATCTTTTCGCAGCGTTCGCTGAAACTGGATTCCAAGATATTATCGCGAGTGTTCTCTCATCAAGAATAATGATTTTCTTCACTCTTGACATCACAGTTGGCGAGGATATTGAACACTCCGCACCAACAATGACTTTCAATGATTTGACGAGAGAAGAGTTTGTTGAATTTTTGGACATTTTGACAAGATTCGGACTTGAAATTTCAGAAGATGATTTGTTCGGCTGGATTGAAAACCCTATGCGTGAAATGTTTTCAGAAATGCTCGAACGCATGCCAAATTTGAGATTTGGCGTTTCAGATACTATTGCTATTGAACTAGACGATGTTTTCCAACTGCTCATTGATAATGCCCTCATGCGAGAAAATTATTATGGTGAAATGGAAGTTGTGAGATATGTTTTTGATGACGGAGAAAATGAAGTTATTCATGAAATAAACAATGTCAAACTTCAACTTCTCTTAAGAGCCCTTTTTGAACAACCAGAAATTATTGAAACTGACTATTCAGAACAAGGCATTAAGGCAATGTTTCAAAATGTCATTGATATGCAGGCAAGAAGAGTTGATTTGTTGGACGAAATCAACATGCCATATATAGACACTTTCAATGAAATTGCTTCAATCGTGAGAACTGCTGACGGAAGGCTTCTCATTGTTGCTGGATTTGAAACCAAGAACCTGTTCGTTGATCAAGCGATTGATTATGATTTGATTTTCGGAATGCCTTATCTTTTTGTCACAATCACGTTCTATCTTGACAGCACTTTTCAATCCGACACTCCGCCGACTGGAATTAGTCAAGGAATTGTGGACCTAATTTCATTGCATCCGGATTTTAATGGTTTTTATTTCTTTGATTCTTCTTATCAATTTAATGCGATGTCTCCAAAACAAAAAGCTCAATTATATGCAATTATTGATTTTTTCAACGATGGATTGAGCGATGCACTTCAAATCGAAAATCGAATAGGAGATCTTTCAAGCTATCTCTGGCTCTATGAAGAATATGGAGATTTGATGAAAGTTTTCTTGCCAGATTTGTTCCTTTCAAATTAACAAATCTGAGTGCAATAATGTCCCGACCTCTTGTGTTGTCTTGGAGAAATGAAGTTTCAAGACAAAGTGTCCCAAAAACAAATGCGTCTTTGCTCTTATGATGAAGATTCGCTTTCTTCAACATGACTTCGTCTTGTGAGGTTGCGTCACTGGATAATCTTACTTAACAAATTAATATTCAATGTCTATTCTCTCAATCCATCATTTTTGTTAAAATTATTTTTTAATTTTAAATGGAGTTCTTTCCACAAGCAATACTGCGAGGCATCGTGTTAAAATACTACGGGCAAAGACCATGAGAAATCAATCCAAAAGGTTGCTTGATGTCAAGAAAGGACGATTATTTGTTGCTCCGATAAATGTTTTCAATAAATGAAGTCTCTCCCGCAACAAGACTGCACGGTGTCGGGCTCAATGTCATCGCAATAAGATCGTAAGGAATTAAACCCAGAAAGATTAACTCTCAAGAAATAGCGTCGGATAGGTATGATAAAAACAAAAAACAACCTCTAGTGTTTTAGAGGTTGTTTTTTGTTTGTTCCTATTCCGCGATGATGAATTTTTTGTCGGTTAAGATTTTTGTTGCTTTTTTTAAGTTTTTTTCGTTTACTAGGACGATTGGACCTGTGCAACCCATTCCACTTTCAGCATAGATTTTTTCAACATGAAGAGCAGAAACTGCATCTTCAAGATCAGTGATTTCAATGCCTGAGATCTCAGAAGTCACAATTTCTTTTTTTGGAATTTCAACTGCTTTTGGAACATTCCCTGTTGCTTTTTCTTTCGGTTTTGCTCCAGCAATAACATCCAGAAGTTTCGCTTTCTTTGCAGATGCAAATTCGTCTTTTAAGACTTTTTTATAGTTCCCTTTGACGAGATCTGATGCGAATTTGATTGCATTCGCAACCACTGGAGTTCCTGACGCACGCGATACGATGAGAACAAGGTTATTAAAGTTTTCCCCGACTCCCGGGCCATAACCCCAGCCAAGCGCTTCATAGTTTCCACCTGTTGTGAATGACGAGAAGGTTTTCATCAAGATGTTGCCCGTTAATGAATCGCAAACAAGGACATCGCAAGTTGCAGAGAGCGCGTCATTTCCACGCATAATGCAACCGCCATCACTTCTTCCACTTTCCGCAAAGTTGATGTCATAGCCATTTTTTTTGAGTTCTTTCAATGCAATTTCAACCGCTCTTGCTCCATCAACATTCAAGATTCCCACTGTTGGTTTTTTCACTCCGCAAGCTTTTGCCGTGATAATTCCATAGATTGCGTTTTTGACCATAGCCTCTACTCTGTTGGTCGCACTTGTTCCAGTTGTTGATGCGATAAACATTGTTCTGCCTTGAGCAGGAGTCACAACTCTTCCGATCGTTGAAACTCCGATTGGGAACGAATAATGCATTGTGACCGCGGCATCCGCTTCTCCAGATTTCAAAAGTTTTTCCATTTGGGCATGAGAGTCTTTTTCATCTTTTGTTTTGATTGGAGTTATGCATTCGCAACTCTCTGTTCCAATATAGAGAACATTTTCGCCAGATTTCACCGCACTGCACGCTGCTTTTAGCATATTTTTTTCACCATGCTCACTGCCAAGACCCGTTAGGATGATTTTCGGAGCATAAGTGTTTGCGGCTGGTTGCGACGATATTTTTTCAGCTTTGTCGAGTTCTCCAGAATTTTTTTCAACAATAAAAGATGCTCCGTCAAAGAGATTTGTCATTCTTCCAAGAAAGAGGCTTCCTTTTCCGATGAACATGCTCCTTTGAATTCTTCCAGCCATGATTTCATCACGAGCAAAACCGAGATATGGGACACCCGAAGGGATATGTCCTTGAGTTGGAGCCCAACCCGGCATGCCATGCTTTGCGGTGAAAGCATCAATCGCTGTTCTTTCCATTTCTCCACGCATTACTGCAAGCGCTCCAATCATTTTGAAGTTCGCGAGTGGAACATCTCCCGCTCCCGCTGGTTTTGTGACATCTGGATTGTGCATTTCTGCTGAAAATTTGCAAATGTCTTTGATTTGAATGCCATACTTATCTAGTGGTGCTGTGACTAAGGCAGTCGTTACTGCTTGAGGAGATGACCCACTTCCAACAGTGTGCTTTCCAGTGAACTGATGGAGAATTTCTGGGCTTACTCCGTCATTTTTTGAAACTAGAACTGCAAATCCGCCGACAACATCTTCAAGGATTGGCATTTCTTTTTTAACGTGGTCTTTTGCATTCATTCCAAGTTTTGCAGTTGAACCACCCGCTGCGACAATAACATTATCATATGTTCCAGATGCGACTAGTGCTGCTGCATGAATAAGAGCATGAACAGGAGCTGCACAAAATGCACGAATATCGCTTCCTGATGCGTTGACAAAACCAGCAGTTTCTGCACACGCTTTTGCAAGATTTCCGCCACCACGCTGGTTCATGTCACCGATCGCTTCTTCCGAGCAATCGATTACGAGATCGATGTCCGCTTTGTCAACTCCACTTCCTTTGATAAGATTCATGAGTGAAAGAACGCAAGTTGCTTTTGAGACAAGATTTTCCAGCAGGACATGAGCAGAGAGGTTTTCATCAACATCGTGGCCTTTTTTGACCGCTCCGACAAGTTTGCTATTCATAAACAAGCCTTCTGCATGCTCTTCCTTGACAACTTTTTCAATTTCAGAAATATCAACACCCTCTCCAACTTTTCCAAGGAAATTCTCGTCGATTAAAGGGTGTTTTGAAAATTGTGGTAAAACTTTTGCAATAAACGCTTTTTCGAGTAGGACTAATCCGAAAACATCACAACCTTTGATGAAAAGATAGAATTCGTCTTGTGGCATGATTTCGCCAGATTTTGAAAAGCGATCTGCTTTTTTTAAAGGTTTAGTGAACCATGGAACATCACCGAGATCAAGAAGGTCTTCTGGTTTTTTGTTTCCAATGTAGACTTGATTTGGAACATAAGACACAACATCTTTGAAATCTCGAAGATGTTTCGGCACTTTTGTCAAAAATTCAGATTGCGGATTGACAATCCTTTCAGTTGTTTGCGTTGCTCCGTTGTGGATAACCATGTCGGGGGCATGCGCTAGGACATAGGATGTTCCTTTGATAACACTGTTCATATTTAATTGCTCCTTAATGAGTTTTATTTTTTTAAATAATTTTTTAAAGGCACTTTTGCTATTGCAATCAAGCAAAAATACTCCTTTTATGTATGCGCATTGTTAATTTTTTTGTGCTACAATACCATCACGCAATTGCATGAATTAATCAAATTGAGCAAACAAAACAACAAAATCAAAATAATAATGCCGAAAATTAATACGGCTAAAAAAGAAAAAATCATGCCAACTATGGCCATTTTGTTCTTTTTATTTTCAAAATTGTCTCGTTCCCAAAATCAAACCAACTATTCCAGAGGCGAGTGTGTGTGGGCTGAGTATGGACGTCCGCAATATTAAGGAATTATTTTGAAAATTGTCTGAAATAAAATAGCAGCAACAATAACAGACAAAACAAAAACACTATAAAAAAATGCTGTTATTACAAACACAAAAAATACTATGATTTTGCACTCGTTTGAATTTTTTCCCATTATTTTTCCATTAATATACAAAAATTATATTGTGTGGGCGGTAATAGTTCTCCCTCTTCGTGTCAAGCGACACACCTAGATTATTTGATTTCTGTTAACTTCATTTTAGATGTGCTTTATGAGCAATACGCCCCTCTTTTTGTGTCAAGAGGCATGCCTAGATTTCTGACTTTGTGCTAACTTCGTCTAGATGTGACTTATGAACAATACGCCCCCCGCAAACGTGCTTGGTTCTTCTCCATCTTTAGCTAAGGCTCTTTCTAATGCGGATCAATTTCAACAAAAAAACTGCTTGCATGAAAAAAATCACAAGCAGTTTGTTTCAATATTTGTGGCATATAAATTCGCAAATAATGAAGAGCAATCGGCAAAAAATTGCCAATCACTATTCAATACTTGCTATTCACTATTCACTAATATTTTGAAAATTGGCTTCTGATTGCTGTCATTTCTTTGACAATGTCAGCAACATCAAGAACCATTTCCATCATACCAACTTGCTCATCATAGACACCTTGGTCAACGATGCTTTTGATTTCGTCTTCACAAACATGATAAACACGGAGTCCCAACGAGACTCCTGTCAATGGCCCTGCGAACGTTGGGTCGCCTGCTGTCACAGTTTCAGCTGCAAGTCCTGCTGCTTCGCCTTCGGCTGCGCCGATGACAACAACTAGGTTTTCTGCTCCAAACTGTTCAGCAAAGTCTTTTACCCTTTTTTGGTTCTCAAGATCCATTGCACCCGCGGCCGTTCAAACAAAGCATTCCGTTGAAGAAAATACGACTTCTGCTCCCGCAGTTTTCACGCATTCCTCAATGGCTGGCCCCGGCACGCCATCACGATCGCCAATAATGACGACCTTTTTTCCTTTTAACATTCCCATTTTATGAAATGTCCTCCTTTGGTTTTGTGTTATTGAATATGGAATATGAAACATTTAATAGATGTGGATAAAAATAGTTTGATCCACACATATTCAATATTACATATTAAATATTAAATTTATGCACCCGTGTGGTGTTTAATCATCTGTTCAATGTTCGGCGGGGTTGCGTCGTCTTTGATTAGTTCATCAACTTTTTTGCCATCTTTGTAGATAGCAATTACTGGCAAGCCCATAACTTGTTGGCTAATTGCAAGCCTTCTCGCGCTTGTTGTGTTCAATTTTGTAAACTTCATTTTGTCGCCATATTTGTCTGCACATTCGTGAACAAACGGCATAATAGCTTCACAAGGAACACAACCTGTTCCATAATAATCAACAAGGACAATGCCCTCTGCTTTTAGAACTTCGTCTTCGAAGTTTTCTTTTGTCAATTCTAACATTTTTTGTTCTCCTTAATTTTTCAGAAATTGTAGTATTGTTTTTTAGTTGTGTCAAATAGTTTTTGAGTCAATTATTCCTTGAATGTTTTGTTCCATTTTAGGCAAATGATCTTTAATAACATTCCAAACTATTTTCAAATCAATGTTTCCATAATCATGCACTATTCTATTTCGAATTGCACGAATATTTGTCCATTCAATTGTTGAGTATTTTTCTTTTTCACCTTCTTCAAACCTTGACGCATATTCTGCTATTTGCAAAATAGAAAATGCACACGCTTGAGTTTTTTCGTCATTTTGAACAAATTCATCAAAGGTTATTCCTTGAGTGATTTTTCGGGCAGTTTTGACATATTTAAGAATTTTTTCAAAATATATTTTTTTATCTTTCATATATCACAACTCCTTCATTATTATTTATTGAAGCCAGAACTGGGGATCCTTCTAGCAACTCACTAATTTCATACATGTCGACGTATTTTTCAACTGCTTCTTCTGAATAACCCATGACTCCAAAAAAATTAAAATTCAATAACTCTCCACGGCTGTCAATAATTATATCAACATCGCTTTTTTCATTCGCTTCACCTCTTGCATATGACCCAAACAATATAGCTTTGTAGACTGGGGCACTATCAAAGATGGGAGTCAATTTTTCTTTTAACTCCTCGATCGTGTAGATTTTTTTTGTGTAGAAAGGTTCGTTCATTATGAGTAGTATAGCTAAAAATTTTGAATTAGTCAAGTTTTTTGAGTCAAAGTCGGAAATTTCTCTTTCGCAAGTTTTTACAAAAAACAACAGGTTTCGACTCAAAAGACCCATGTCAAGTGTTTTCGACACTTTTGTCGGAGACTGCAATCACGAATGGTGATCGAAGATCCAAAAACAAATCAATGTGATTTTTCAACACCTAAATCACTCGTGGACTATTCCACATTATTGTGACATTTCCGTTTCTTGCCAGCTTGAACCTGTTGGTGTTATCTCCTTCTTGATCTCTCCATCTACCATACCACAATATCGCATCATCTTCATTCACGAAGTAATTAATATGAATATCTTCATGGATAACAGCTGTCACTGTGCTTGCACTAATAACTGCCATTCTATAGTCTGAGTCAAGGAGAACCAACAATCCACTACTTGCACTATATCTTGTTTGAAAAGAGGTTACGTTCCATCCATTTTCTTCAAGAAGTCTTATTGTTTCATAAGGATCATTGGGAGTATTATTGAAAACAAAATCTGGTGGATTTCGAAGTTCAATCCCACAAGCAATCCCGAAAACAAAAGTCATGACTAATAAAACCGACATCAATAATAATTTAACTTTCTTTTTCATCGCTTTCCTTTGCGCAACTTGCACTCTTTTCACAATCATTTTGTGAAAACTTATTACTTCAATCCCCGCTACCTATTTTTCAAGGCTTACTTGTTGATATAATGTTCTGCTTGTGTCGCGGCGATCGCACCGTCAGAAGCGGCGGTGACAACTTGGCGAAGAGATTTGACTCTAATGTCACCAGCGGCGAAAACTCCATCAATGTTGGTTTTCATGTCTTCGTCAGTTTTGATGTAGCCATATTCCATGTTCAATTTGCCTTCGACCAATTTTGAGTGAGGAATCAATCCAACGAAGCCAAACACTCCAAAAGTGCCATCGTCTTCATGAGCAACGATTTCTTTTTTCTCACCAGTTTTAACATTTTCAACAACCATCGAACCAAGCATTCCATCCCCTTTCAATTCAGTGACGACAGTGTCCCACATGAATTTGAGCTTTGGGTGCTTGAACGCTTTTTCTTGGATTGATTTCGCCGCTTTTAGCGTATCACGTCTATGAATGATGGTGACTTGACGCGCGAATTTTGCAATATGCATTGCTTCTTCAACTGCGCTGTCTCCTCCTCCAACAACGAAAACTTCCAACTCTTCAAAGAATGGAGCATCACAGGTTGCACAATAAGAAACACCTTTTCCAATGAATTCCTTCTCTCCCGGACATCCGATTGGTCTTGGAGCTGCTCCAGTTGCGACGATGACAGTTTTGCCTTCATAGGTCGCTTTTGAACAAGTGATAGTTTTTGTTTTTCCATCAAGTTTCAAATCAGTTACTGTGTCATAGACTTTTTCAGCACCAAATTTTTCGACTTGTTTTGCCATTCTTGCAATCAAGGTTGAGCCCGACTCATGGTCAACTCCGCCCGGATAGTTTTCAACTTCACTAGTGATGACAATTTGTCCACCATCTTTTTCTTTTTCAATCAAAAGAGTGCTTAGTCTCGCACGACCTGCATATAGTGCGGCTGAAAGCCCTGCGGGACCCGCGCCGATTATTATTACGTCATAGATTTTTTTGCTCATATTTTTTATTAACGAATAACAAATAATGAATAGTGAGTGTTTGTTACCAAATTTTTTTACCCTAGTCGTTCAATGCGACACTCTTAATAAAAATTTGACTATTACTCACTATTCATTGTTCATTATTTACTATCCTTTAATTTATTTCATTTCGAAGATTGTTTGTTCTGAAACTTCAGTTGTCAATGCTTCCAAAGCTCTGTTTAAAATTTTTCTTCTGATTTGTTTTTCTTCTTCCATTGTTTTCGCTGGATTTCCAAGTGGATATGGAATAGCAATTGCTGGAACAATTCTGTTTGCTCCAACTGTCATTGAAATTGGAGTGACTGTGCAAACATGAACTACTGGAATTCCAGCACGCTCAACTTCTTTAACCATCGTTGCACCGCAACGCGTGCATGTTCCTCAAGTGGATGTGAGGATAACTGCTTGAACACCGTCTGCAAGAAGTTTTTGCGCAAATTCTTTTGCGAATGCTTTTGAAGATTTTGTTGAAGTTCCGTTTCCTGTTGTTGTGTAGAACTTGTTGTGAAGTTTTCCAATTTTGCCTTCTTTTTCAAATTCACGAAGAACGTCAACTGGAAGAACACGGTCAGAGTCTTGGTTGCAATAAACCGGGTCATAGCCACCATGAGCAGTTTCATAGGTTGCTTCGGTCAAATCCATGACTCCAGTGATGTCATATTCACCATATCTTGATGCTGATGACGACTCAATGTGATCTGGGTTTCCTTTTGGAACAACACCACCAGAAGTCACTAGTGCGACCTTGACTTTTGACATATCTTTGATTGCTTTGTTCGGAGGAACTTTTTCAAAGTCTGGCATTGGATACTCAGTTGTGAAAGATTTTCCGCTAAGTTTTGCAACCATCATATCAACTGCTCTTTTTGAACCTCTTTCTTTGTCGAAGAAGTTAACGCGAATGCCATTTGGAAGATACCCGTCTTCAATAGATGCTCCAATTTCTTCTTTGTTTGCAAGTTTCAACGCTAGGCGAGCCATTTTTGGAGCGGCATTTTTCATGTCAGCGGCGCTATTGTTTGTTTCAATGATGTAGACCGAGTTTTTGAACATATCTGCACCCGGGTTTTCACGATACATACCCGTGACGACTGGAATGCTAAGTTCAGTTTTAACAGCGTCAGCGATTGTTCCGCAAGCAACGCCATAGCGTCCTGCATTGAAGGCCGGGCCAGCGATGAAGATATCTGGTTTGTTTTTCTTGACAAAATCAAGTAGTTCTTTTTTCACTGACTCAATGTTTTCGTTAAAATAGCTGTCACCACAAACAATAGTGTGAGTGATTTCAGCAACACCCGCGAATGCGGCGGTTAATGCGACACCCGGCCCCACAACGCCTTCACGAAACTCTGGCTTATGATCAGCCTTTTCTTCTCCGCCGATACCCGCGTAGAATTGATTAATATAGTGTATTACTTTTAGTTTACTCATGGTAAATTAATTCTCCTTTTTTTGATTGAATATGGAATATGTGTTTTCAAGTTAATTTTATCAACATCTATTCAATATTAAATGATTTATCTCGCGCTCATTTTGTTGAAGCCCATTTCATTGGTTGCTCCGATGATTGCTTGAATTTCTACTGTGATGCTTCCGTCTTTTGCCATATTTCCTTTGAAACCGCCTGCGATTTTTTCAACATGAGAAGTCGAACCAATTAGCTTTTTGAGCGGAGGAAGAGTGACAACTTGGTTTGCGTTTCCACCAGTAACAACCGCATCAGCAGATGGATCGGCATCAGCAAGAGATTGGCTAGTTCCTTCACGTCCTGCATATTCATCAGTGATGATAACAGTTTTGACTCCCATTCCTTCAACTTTTTTGCAGTTCATGATAAGGTCGGTGTCTGGATTTCCGAAACCTTCTTGAGAGATGATTGCACCATCAAGACCCAAATATTTTGTCAGTTTTGCAGTCCAGTCAGATGAGCGTTGTTTGTCCATCAAGAAGACATTCTCGTTCGTGATAATCATTGCACAGAAGTTGATTGTTTTTCCATGAGCTTCAAACATGTCAGTGATGACTGGGTTGTTTTGGTGGTGATAAGTAGTGTTTTTGTCGCATGCAGAAACGCAATTTCCGCTAAGGATTGCGCCGTCAAAAATTTCTGTTGGAGAAAGCATTGTGGTGAGTGACAATTTCATGTCAATTCCATAGACATATGTGTCATGAAGAAGTCCTTGGCTTTGAAGCATTTGAACATATCCAACCTTTGGCAAATTTGGATATTTTTGAACGCTTTCAAGAAGTGGCAAAAATTCATATTCTTTCACTTCATCTGGTGTCACATCGCGTCCAAGCTTGCCGATTTCATAGGCAAGTTTTAATCCTGCTTTGCGAAGTGACTCTTCATATTTGTGAGGAGTCAATCCTTTGACTGGAGTGAAGTCCGCAACAATGTTGATTGTTTTTGAGAATGGAGTGTATTCCGCCCCAAGCCCACTCATGTCGATTATTCCCTCTTGGAACCCGACAACTTGACCCGTTGTGACAACAGCGGCACCTTTCAAAACGTGAGTGACTCCACTTCCAACAGTGTCGACTTTTGAAATCACTCCCGGGAAAATGTCGCCATTGCCGCTGACTTTTGTTCTTGGCTCAATTACATCTTTGACAGGCATAATACGAGTGCTTTCACCCGGCTTTGCAATGTCAAATTTGACTGACGAAATGTTTTCGTCACTTAGAACAAGAGCTTCAAGCTCTTTTTCAACCAAGTTCAAAACGCCGTCTTTGAGTGACGCTTTTTTCCCGAACTTGATGTCCTTAATGTTGATGTTTCCTAACTTTAAGTTCATGTATTGTCTCCTCGAAACCTTTTAGAAGGTTTCTTTTTTTTATTAATATTGCCATTTGTTTGCAATCGACAATTTGCAATTTGATGTCATTTTTACTTTGTCAATTATCTTATTGCTCCGCTGATGAGGATTAGGTCTATTTGCCTTAAATGGTCAAAATGTTCATTCGGTATTTCATATGCAGGAAAGTTTTTGACCAGACCAATGCTGTTTTCAATGATTTGAATTGATTCAAGATCTGTTTTTTCGCTTGATTTCTCTTTTGATATTAGGACAGATTTGAACTTTGTCTCATTCGGCTTGATGCTTCCAGACAGTGGGTGGGTCAAGAGTTTGTGCCCAATATGAACAAAATCTCGCACACG
This sequence comes from Bacillota bacterium, assembly GCA_009787685.1. GTDB lineage: Bacteria > Bacillota > Clostridia > Christensenellales > Pumilibacteraceae > WRAY01. The sequence continues at coordinate 3,954 of WQSV01000010.1, read as the reverse complement.
AAAAAGAAGCTCACAAAGACTTTCTTCATAAAACTTCACCTCAATTTCTTTTCCGTATTTTTCTTTGACCAATATGTTGTTAGTTAACAGTATCAAACCGTATTTATTGTAACATATCTTTAGTGTTCACGCAACCGTTTTGAGGGGGATATTTATGGAATATTGAATATTGAATATGTAAAAATAAAAGTCAAATTTAATAGACATATTCAATATTCAATATTTAATTAAAATCCAATCTCTTTGCGAACTTCGACAAACGCTTTGACCAATTTGTCAATATCTGCTTTTGAATGCGCGGCTGACATTTGAGTTCGAATGCGCGCCTTTTCTTTTGGGACGACCGGGAAGAAGAAACCAATGACATATATTCCTTTTTCAAGCATTTTCTTTGCAACTTCTTGGGCAAGTTTTGCATCACCAAGGTAAACTGGAATAATTGCATGATCTTTTCCAAGAAGAGTGAATCCTTTTTTCTCCATTTCACTTCTGAAATATGTCGAGTTTTCACGAAGTTTTTCGATGCGTTCTGGAGATTTTTCAATGATATCAATAACTTTTAATGTCGCGTTTGCAATCGATGGCGCAAGCGTGTTTGAAAAAAGATACGGTCTTGAGCGTTGACGCAATAGATCAATAATCTCCTGTCGACCACTTGTGAAACCGCCAGAAGCACCTCCCATTGCTTTTCCAAAAGTTGAAGTGATGATGTCAACTCTGTCCATTACTTCACAATACTCATGAGTTCCGCGTCCAGTTTTTCCAATAAAACCAGTCGCATGAGAGTCGTCAACGACAACAAGAGCATCATATTTGTCTGCCAAATCACAAACACCTTTAAGATTCGCGATTATGCCGTCCATCGAAAAGACACCGTCTGTTACGATTAATTTCAATTTCGCACCAGAGTTTGTCGCTTCAATTAGTTTCGCTTCCAAATCTGCCATATCGTTGTTTTTGTAGCGATATCTCATTGCTTTTGAAAGACGAACACCATCAATAATACTCGCGTGATTCAATTCATCGCTGATGATTGCATCTTCATTCGTTGTGATTGTTTCAAAAAGTCCACCGTTTGCATCAAAGCAACTGGTGTAGAGAATTGTGTCATCCATTCCGAGGAACTTTGAAACTTTTGCTTCAAGTTCTTTGTGGACGGTTTGAGTTCCGCAAATGAATCGAACTGAAGAAAGTCCGAATCCATATTTTTTCGTTCCCTCAATTGCCGCTTGCATTATTTCTTCATTTGCAGATAAGCCCAAATAATTGTTGGCACAAAAATTCAAGACACCCTTTACCTCGGTTGTGTCGACCATTGCGCCTTGCTTTGTCGTGATGACTCTTTCACGTTTATAGAGTCCGTTTTCTTCAATTTCATTCAAAATGTTTTGAAATTTTTGTTTGTATGATTTATAAGCCATGATTTAAAAAAGTGAAGATTAAAAAGTAAAAATTTAAAAATTAAGGTGTTTTCATTTTTTCACTGTTGTCATTCACTGTCTCCTTTTTTTTGTTGTTTGGGCAACAAAAACGTCACCCGTGCATTTTTTTACTATTTTTCCCACTCCCTTAGAACAACACACCCATTAAAACAATCGTTCCAATAAATATAACAATGCTTGAAATAATCAATCCTGCTATTGCAAGTCCTTTCGACTGATTTTTTCTTGTTAGTTGAACTATTCCAAAAATCAACCCCATCAAGCTGAAAATAAAACCAATTATTGAACCAACGGTTAAAATTATCACTGCACCATATATTCCGATCACTACACCGAATAACAACACAAGTAATCCTAAATATGGATTAATCAGTGTCGCTAAAAATGCAATCACAATAATCACAAAAACAATAATTCCCATTGACAAAAAAATGCCCGGTGTGACAAGAGAAAAAGCAAATGAAGCTTTTCCAAAGCCGTTTTTCTTCTCTTGTCTTTGATTTTGCGAATACTGTTTTTGCTCTTGCCTCAAATCATTTCGTGGCGAACTGCTATCCCAATGTTGATGTTTGCTGTGCCAATTGTTATTTTCCACAATTCAAATCCTCCTCTTTGTGCGTTTTTTCAAATTGTTACAGTTTCTCTAAATTATATAAATTGAAACCAACACAATAGCTATTATAAAAATGGCTGCAACGATAGGTGCAATAATTAGCCCTGTGACAGTCCGCTTGTTTTTCTCTTTCATTACTTTCAGTTGCAATATTCCAGTGATTATACTCATTGTTGGAAACACAATTCCCAAAAAAAGAAATACTCCGCCAACAAAAATTCCAATATAGACAAAGATATAAAAAAGAAAAAAGAGAAAGAGAATAGGAATAAGTCCGAGTATTGTCTGCGCTTGCAACCCAAACCCTTCTCTTATTCCAGTGAGCGAGCCAATAAAGATTCCAACCCCTAAACCCAAAACAGGAATTCCAACCAAGGAAAAAACAAGTGACAACGTCCCAAAAACCTTGGGTTTTTTCTTCTTTTTTTCTTTTGGAGGGTTTTCATTGCTTTGAAAAAACTGTCGCGCGGTCAATTTTGACATATATTCATTATGGTTGCGTTGCATTAATACCCCCTCCTTTCAATCATTTTTAATTTCGATTAATCCCAACTCAAAACAATTTTTCCGCACTTTCCACTTAAGCCTAGTTCAAAAGCTTCTTCAAATTTTTGATATGGGAATTCATGAGTGATTAGAGGAGTAAGGTCAAGACCAGAGCATAGCATTGCGTTCATTTTATACCAACCGTCATACATTTCTCTGCCATAAATCCCTTTCATTGTTAATGTTTTGAAAACTACTTTATTCCAGTCAATCATAGTGTCTGGTTTGTGGACTCCAAGAAGTGCAATTTTTCCGCCACAAACCATGTTGTCAATCATATCATTAAGGGCTTGACTTGCTCCGCTCATTTCCAAGCCAATATCAAATCCCTCTTTGATGCCAAGTCTTTTCATGACTTCTGGAATCGGTTCTTTTTGAGGAGAAATTGCAACCACTCCCGGGACAACTTTTCGTGCCAATTCAAGTCGATACTCACTTCGGTTCGTGATGACAACATTTTTCGCACCACAAAATTTTGCAACCGCCGCAGCCATGATTCCGATTGGACCTGCCCCAGTAATGAGAACATCCTCTCCGACTAATGGATATGCAAGCGCTGTTTGAGTTGCGTTTCCAAACGCATCCATAAAGGAAACAACGCGACTGTCAACACATTTGTCTACTGCAACAAGGTTTGTTATTGGAATGAGTGCATATTCCGCAAAAATGCCGTCAATGTTGACGCCAATCCCAAAAGTATATTTGCAACTTGTTTCGCGCCCACTTCGACAATTGCGACACTCTTTGCAGACGATGTGACCCTCGGCTGTGACAAAATCACCTTTTTTGAAGGTTGTGTTTCCTTTTATATCTTCAATAACACCAGAAAACTCATGCCCAATAATTTGACCGGGCTTAATAGTTTTTTGGCTCCACGGATCCCATTCATAGATGTGAAGGTCGGTCCCACAAATGGAAGTCTTCTTGATTTTCACAAGAGCAAAACCCTCTTTGATTTTCGGCTTGTCAACTTGAACAAGTTTCAATCCTCTTTCCGCTTTTGCCTTTATCAATGCATTCATTTTTGTCATCATTTTTTACCTCTCTGTTTAAAGTTTTTCACCTCCATTATAACAACAATTTCCCTTATATGCAAGCGATTTTTAGCAACTTACAATTAACAACCAACAATTTGCAATTAAAGTTAAACTTAATGAAATTGCTCGTGTTAAATCCACAACAAACTTATCACACTAGATCCCTGCTAGAATTAATCGGGATAACGATGCCCCAACATAATTCACCAAACACTTGCTAATCTTGCTCTCTCAAGAGCTACTTACTCAGGCGGAATTGGCGCGGGTATTGGCGGCATGGGCATTAGAATTCACGCTCAAGGCTTCAACCTCGTTG
>WQSV01000009.1 GCA_009787685.1 Bacillota bacterium | reverse complement strand
TAGAAGGACATTTGCGTTCAAGGAATAACAATGTGAACCTGCCGTCATCTCGCTTTGTTTATCAAGTGGGAGCGGAGGTGACAAGAGGAAGAGAGATGAGAGTTTGCAATATCTCAACTCCGTCACGAGGGACAACAACTCTTATTGTGAAAATAAAATGTGATGCGGTTGTTAGTGGGTCGCTAACCGTGTTTTTGGAAAATGCGTTACTATCGCGATTGAATATTGAAAATGGTTTGAGGGATCACATCATCATCAACACTATTCCAGTTGCGGGAGAGAGGACTCTTCGAATTGTTGGAGACGAAAACGTTCGAGTGACGGTTGAAACGGTCGAAGTTATTTTGATTGGTGCATCTCGCATGACGTCTCACAACGATTTGACTCGCGCTGATAGCAGTGATGGAGTCATGAGTGTTGTTTCTAGTTGGAGCAACAGATTATTTTTTCAAACAGACCAAGGTCGAACAATTAATGCCGCGGTCGCAGGTTCGGTCGTTGGTGTCGGACAAGTTTTTGATGTTTTGAGCTTGAATGCCACAACAACCTATATTGTTTATAGCGATTTATATGATAATCTTTTTTGTGTTAGGGCTCTAAGACAAGGAGCAAGTTTCAATTTTCAAAGACGTTTTCTCGGGCGTGGCGGACAAAGCCTTGCAATTTGCTCTCATCAAAACAATCTAATAATTGCATTCGTTCGAGGAAATGAGACTGGATTTCTCACAGTCTCTCATGACTTGAGAGAAAGAACAAACGAATCATTTTTTGAAAATCCCGAATCAATTACAAGCGTGACTTTCATCAAAAATTCTCGGAAACCTATGCTGATTTTGGCAAACAGCGAAAGAAGTTTTTTGAGAAATATGGAAGAGTCCACCGAGGCAAGAGGGACAGTTAGAGTGAATGTGTCCGTGGCTATAGTTCAATAACGATGTGTAATGTTCAGTTTTCAATGCCTAATGACCACTAAAATATTTCAAATTAATTTTTTTAACAATCATTGAGCATTGAGAATTGAACAATTAAAAATGGAGGAACGAGATGTTTTCATTAAAAAACAGCATAACAATCAAGCACGGAGAGTTTTCTCAAACTTCGTCAAATAATGTTTTAAACATTATGGATGCTCTTAGGGCGGGAGCCGCTTATGGGAATTTCATGATTTTAAGAACTCAAAACAATCAATCTTTTAGAGAGTCATCATATCTTGAGAGCATTAATAACAATGTTTTGAATGGGGCTTTAATAGCTCACTACAGCGCGACTTTTAGCGATGAAGCATTAAATGGAGAAACATTCAATCAAGCAGGACTTTCTCACAACGGAACAACATTTTTTAATGTTGCAACTTTCACTCCTTTTGTCAAACAAGAAGGAATTGATATTCATGTGACAGTGACAGTAGTTGTGAATTTGACTGGAAACACTAATATGGTGTCTGGAGGAGACAATCGTTTCATGAGAGTTGTTTTGGGAGCAGAGCCATATGAAAACTCTTGGAGAGCTATTTCGGACATCTGCAACCACTTGGATTTTCCTCATGAAAGAAACATTGCAGAAACTCCAACAATGGGACATGGAACAAATGGGACTTTTACTGGCAATTCACTAACAGTTTTGGGGCGTGCTGATGTTAATTCAAGTGAAACAGTATTTTTGTATCAAAACATTCCAGCCTTCCGGGTGTTTTTGCCAAACCAAATATCAATTCAAACAACGAGCGGAGTCGTTCAGAACGACAGAACTGTTGCAGTGAACTTTGATGACATTGAAACATTGACGGGAGCGACAATGACTGGAGGGAGTCTTGCGGGAATGCCACAATTGGTTCATTCAACAAATCGACTTTTTCGAATTGGCTCTCAAATAAATTTTTCTGTTGGACGTGGAGCAAGGCTCGTTGGTTCTCCATTCGCTCAGTCTGTGGTCCTAGCAACAACTCATGAGCTGATTCTCATTCGTCCAAACTCGACAAATGGAGAGCTTGAGGTTGTTCAAAGATATCCAAATCCTGTTTTTCAAAACGGACAGCCCGACAACGTTAATGGTTTTTCAGTGACTGGATTTGCAACAGTTGCAGTTTTTTCTAATGACATAACAGTCTACTTTCCATCGGGCGATGTGACAAGAATTCCGCTCGCAAGAGGGGAGCAAAATGTTTTTATTGACGAAGGAATTTCTTTCCACTACGCGAGAATATCCAATGGGCGACTTGAAAGATTTCGAATAACTCCAGCTGGAGCAATAACCCAAATTGAAGACAGCACCGTTCCTTCTGACACAAGGATATTTCGCTCAAACAATTCAATAATGGTTCTGTCAAGAGATGGTGCATCAAGATATCTCAATTCATTAGCAGCGGACACAAACCTTGGAATAAGACTTAGTGTGATAATGAACACAAGCAATATTCCAATGCAATTCACGGCATCTGATAGCATTGTTTTTGGAAGAGTTTATGCCGCGAACATGTTTTTTCCAATATTCGGAGCGAGTCAAATTGTTCAAACACATTTTGCTGGCTTTGAAACTGTTCAACTAGCCCATGATTTCGTCTTTAGGTCTGGAGCAAGTGTTTTGAATATGTTTAATCGAGTGACAAGAACAATGGTGACTGTTCCAATATCTGGACAAGTCGCCCCATTCACATCGCTTGCAGATGTCGGAAACTATATTCTTGCAATAAACGAGAATGGGGAAGTTGCGACATATTTCAAAAACAGATTCAGAGGATACATTTTCCATCAAGGATTCAACATTGGAGCAAATGTCACTGTCCACACTCGGACAAGAAGAGTAAATTTTGCCAACCATGCACAGGCAGTTTTAACAATAGATTTTACATAATGAAACCGTCGAGTTTAATCGTCGATTTCCAAAGGAGGATAAAAAAATGGATGCAATTTTAACAATGGCACTAGGCAACGGACTTTGGTGTGCGTTATTTTGTTTCTTGTTCTTCCACCTCATCAGAGATGCGAAAAAACGAGAAAAAAAATACCAAGAAACCATCAACATGCTCGGAGGGAAAATAGACGTTGTCGTGAAAATCAAAGAAGACACCGAGAGAATAATGCGGGCGCTAGAAAGTGAAGACAGAACAGTCTCGCTAACAAGAAGAGTCGCAAGAGCGAAAGCCGCGGTGACGGGAGTAGTGACTTAAAAGGAGATTGAATATTGAATATAGAACTATGGAATAGGTAGGACAAGATGGTTTGTCAACACATATTCAATATTTTCATATTCAATATTCCACATAAAACTATGTTTTTTTCAAGAAATCTTCTCCGTCTTGGTGACGGAAGAATAACAAGTGGAGCGTTCAACTCCGAAAACAACACGGCAACATTGCTTTCGCGGCGTGGCGGACAAATCTATCGAATGACTCATAATCTAACAAACAGAAGAACGTCAAGACCACTGCTATTAAGTTTTGCTGATGATGCTGACATAGCCGAAGCAAGACTTGTCGAAAGAGTTGGAAACGATTTGGTCGTTTCAACTCTCAATTAAAAATAATGCTAAAATCGGCAAACGAAATCAAAAGAACAATATCAACTTATAACAAAATAAAAATCCAAAAACAAAAAAAGGAGAATGGTAAATAGTGAATAGTGATTGTCAAAATGTTTTTTCAAAAATCTAAAAAAACATCGACGTCTGCTATTCACTATTCATTAAAAACAACATGGCATCAGCATTTCAAATTAATCTAAGAAATCTTGGCAATTCGGGAAATAACAATAGTTCGCCAACGAACAGAAACGAACTTGAAACATTCCTAATGCGTCAGAATCAAATCGAAAGGCCCGTTCTTCCGAGCAATCCAACACTGGATCGATGGACAATGAACGAAACAACTGACGACCAACTTCGTCAAAGAGTCAACGATGAATGGGCAGGCTACTTCAACAAAAATATGGTGGCAATTGAAAACAACATCAACAATCTCTACAACCAAGCAAGAAACGACCAAACACTTGCTCAAAGAAGTGCGGACGAAAGACGTGCCGCGATTGAGAAAGAGTATGGCGTTGCAAGAGAAAATGTTGCGAACGACAGTTTGAGAAGAGGGCTCGCTCGTTCAAGCATTGCTGTCAATCAGCAAGCGACACTGTCAAATATAGCAGCGGAGCAAAGAACTGGGGTTTCAAATGAACTGATTGAGAGAATGGCAGGACTTGACGCTGAAATCTATAATCTTGAAGGAATGAGACAAGGCGCAATCGACAACTTCAATATTGCATTCGCAGCACGTGTGACTCAAGAATTAAACAGACTAAAAGGCGAACGTGACGCATTCAATCGTGAGGTAATTCGATTCAACAACCAAGCCGCTCAACAAGAAAGAGACAACCAAATGCAAAACATCATGAACGAAAGTCGCCTCCATGGAGAAAGGCTTAATCAAATGCAAACAGAACAAGAACTCAATCTTCAAACAAACTTTAGAGAAAACTATCTCAAAATTCGTCAGTATCTTGCAAACATGTCAAGGCGCGATGCGAGAAATGCTCTCGCGAATGATCCGCTCTTTAGAAGTCACCTCAACTCATATTTCTTCTATAGACTCTATGATGAGTTTGCAAGATAGTATTTAGTGTTTAAAAATCTTGAAAAAAGAAAGCAGATATTGAAGTGATTGTTTTCACAAAACGACTGTGACAAGAGCGTCATTGACGCAAAGGAGAACCAAATGAAAATATTCAAAAAAATCAAACAAATCATAATTAAGATACTGCGCAAAATCAAAATTATCAAATCAAGAAATGCGTTTGAAAATCGAACAGAAACAAATGAATAACAATGAAACCGCCTTGAACAAAAAACTTTTCAAGGCGGTTTATTTTTTTGCGTTTTGGCAACAATTAGTTATTGTGCAAACGGAATATTTAAAATTTTTATCATTAGCTCATCAAATGCTAGCGTCTTGTGAGATGCCTGTTATTTTGTGTATTGGTTCAGATAAGGTGACAGGGGATGCTTTGGGGCCTGTTGTCGGGCATATTTTGACAAAGGAAATGAATGTTCCAAGCTTTGTTTATGGCACTCTTTCTCGTCCAGTCAATGCGTTAAATCTTTTGGAGACCATCGCATTCATCAAACACAAGCACCGTGACAAGAAGTTGCTTGTCATCGACTCGTCTGTTGGAAGCAGTGAAGACATTGGAAAAATATCCATTAAATATGGAGGAATCTATCCGGGAGCTGCATCTGGCAAAAACTTGCCGAAAATTGGGGATTTTTCAATAACCGCCACAGTTTGCTCATCGGCAAGTCTTCTCGGTTGCGTTTCACTTGGGTTCATCTTCAAGATATCTAAACAGATAGCAAGCGCAATAAGCAGTTCACTTTCAATGCATCATTCAGAATGCACAATGCACAATGTCGGTTAAAATGATTCTCTCTATTCACAAAATCTTAATCATTTTTTAATCATTTTTTGACAACTATCACTTGACTAACATTGCAATATGTTATAAAATATAAACACACAATCATTGTGCATTGAAAAAAGGAGCAAATATGGCAATATCATTTTTCGACATAGGTATTTTAGTCTTGATAGTTTTGGTTGGCCTTATGGGGATTTTCCAAGGCTTTTTTAAGATGGTCGTCGGCTTCTTTGGCTGGTTTATCACTCTTATTATCGCATTTTTCCTAACGAGCATTGTTGCCTATGCTCTTCTTGATGTGAATTTCATTTCGGGCTTCGTTCTCATGAATGAAAGGTCAATCTATAACTGGGCAACTGGCTGGATTTCACAATGTCAATACTTCGGGGAGTGTGCCCGATTGCTGTGCCTGTCTTGCAGGCTCACTAATGGTGCAAATGAATATGCAATCGCAGGGTTCTATCCCGAAAACATGGCGGCAGCGATGTTTGCTTATTTCATATTGTGTGCAATAGTTTTCGTAATCCTTTTTATTTTGCTAAGACTCGTCATGATGCTTTTAACATTCTTCCTCAAAAAAATCAAAAGAAGCGAAGACGGACCAAGACCACTCTCAAGAATTTTGGGCATGTTGGTTGGTTTCGCAAGAGGTTTTCTTTATGCTTGTTTGATTTTGATGGTTGTCTCTTATGTCATTCACTTTCCATTCCTCGAAGCGGTCTATGTTGACATTCAACGTGGATTCCTCGCTCGTCACATTCTTTCATGGATGGGCTATGTTTCAGATTGGATGATGACTTCAAACAACTACTATGTCAGCATAAAAATCGCACACCTCTTCGCAGTCGCGGGATTAACTGGAAATGGCTACACCAACGGAAGTGGCTACTATTATGCCTATGAACAAGCAACATATGTTTTTCAATCAGCAAGATACTTTTTAATCAAATAACAAAACAACAACTACAAAAAAGACTGTTTTAACCAAACAGTCTTTTTTTTTCAGCGTGTAACGCATAACGATAATAATAGCTATTTAAAATATCTTTATTCATCATTATGTGTTATGCATTGAAACACCTAAAAACAGTTGAAGGCTGACAACTAAAAGTAGCAGAAAAAAACACTTATAATCTTGACATTTGCACTGGTTGATGACATAATTATCGCATGAAGAATGAATACAGACTAAAAGGATTAGGTTGTGCGAATTGTGCTTCAAAAATTGAAAACATGCTCAAAGAAATGAAAGAGGTGAAAAGTGTCACACTGCATTTTGTTACAGCAACTCTTAAAATTGAATTTGAACAAGGCTTTTTTGAAAATCAGAATGAAGCTATTTCCATGATTGAAAAAACAGCGAAAAAATTTGAATCAGGAATAAAAGTCACTGCAAAATCTAAATCAAAAGAAGAAAAAGGAAAGAAATGGGATTTCAAGACAAAGTTTCATCTAATAAGGCTCGTTGTTGGAGTTGTTCTTTTGGCGATAGGTCTGACTTTGCAATATGCCGTTGGAATTGCTCCATTAATGCTACTTTGGCTTTTCATTCCAACCTATGTTTTTCTTGGCTATGACGTTGTTATCAAGGCAGTTCGAAGCATGTTCAAAGGTCAAATTTTCAATGAAAACTTTCTAATGGCATTAGCAACCATTGGTGCTTTTGCAATAGGAAAATATGCCGAAGCTGTTGGAGTTGTTCTGTTTTTTCAAGTCGGGGATTTCTTTCAAGGACTCGCGGTTAATAGAGCAAAGAATAACATTGAAAATCTTATGGATATTCGTCCAGATTTTGCATGGGTCAAAACATGTTGTGGTGCACTTGTCAAAAGAGAGCCGGAAGATGTTAAAATTGAAGACATAATAGTCGTTAAAGCAGGAGAGAGGATTCCTCTCGATGGGATAGTGGTTGATGGAGATGCATCTTTGGACATGGCGGCACTAACAGGAGAAAGCGTTCCGCGAGGAGTTAAGTCTGGAGATGCCGTTCTTTCTGGAAGCGTGAATCAAAACGGTCTTCTAACTATTTCTGTTTCAAAAATATATGCCGACTCAACCGTTTCAAAAATTATTGAACTAGTTCAAAATGCAACCGAGAAAAAAGCACCAACGGAGACATTCATAACAAAATTCGCAAAATATTACACTCCTTTTGTTATGCTAGCCGCATTTTTGATTGCAACACTCCCTCCACTTTTCTTAGGCATTAGTAACAATTTTTATGACATGTCATGGACATATTCATGGTATCCATGGGTTTCTAGGGCATTGATTTTTTTGGTCATTTCTTGTCCATGTGCATTAGTTTTATCTATTCCGCTGGGTTTTTTTGGAGGTATTGGACGAAGTGCGAGAGAAGGAGTTTTGGTCAAGGGTGGGAATTATCTTGATGCGTTAAACAAAGTAAGGGTTGTTGTTTTTGACAAAACAGGAACGCTAACCAAAGGAGTTTTTGAAGTTGTTCAAATTGAAACCGCAAACGGATTTAGTGAGGAAGAAGTGTTGAAAATTGCAGCATATGCTGAAAGCATGAGCAATCATCCAATCGCTCAGTCAATTGTCAAGTGTTATGACAAAGAAATCGACAGGGAAAAATTAAGTGAGTATTTTGAAATTGCTGGACATGGGATAAGCATTCAGTTTGACGGCAAAAAAACGATTGTTGGGAATATGAAACTAATGAATAAAGAGGGAATTGGGGCAGTTGAGTCATGTGGATTGGGAACAAAGGTTTATGTTGCGGTTGAGGAAAAATTTGTTGGTTGTTTAACAATAAACGATCAAATCAAAGAAGATAGCAAAAGAACAATAGCAGAACTTAAAACAAAGGGTATTAAAACAGTAATGCTAACAGGAGACACAGTGGATGTTGCAAAAACTGTCGGAGAAGAGTTGGGGGTTGACACTATTGTTGGCGGATTGTTGCCGCACCAAAAAGTTGAAGAGGTTGAAAAAATAAAATCTACTCTTAGCAAAAAAGAAAAACTAATGTTTGTTGGAGATGGAATAAACGACGCTCCAGTCCTAGCTCTCGCGGACATCGGTGTTGCCATGGGTGGAATAGGGTCAGATGCTGCAATTGAAGTCGCGGACGTTGTTCTCATGACAGATGAGCCGTCAAAGTTGCTCTCGGCTTTTCGTGTTGCAAAGAAAACAAAAAACATAGTTTGGCAAAACATAATAGTCTCGCTAGTCGTGAAAGTGGCATTTTTGGGGCTTGGTGCAGTTGGAGTTTCATCGCTTTGGGAAGCAGTTTTTGCAGATGTTGGAGTTTCATTGCTTGCTGTTCTAAACACTTTGAGAATATTTAGAGCAAAAAAACAAAACAACACACTCGAAAATTCCAATCACCATGAAGATGGTTGCTGTGGGGAATAGTTTTTGATTTATTTGCAATTTACAACTTACAATCTGTTGATAGAATAATTTGACATCAAATCGTCAATTGTAAATTTAAAAGGGTCTTTGAGCATTTTGTTGAGAAAATGTAATGTAAAAGCAATCTCCAACAAAAGGGTTGAAAATCCTTGACAGTCTGTTTTTTATTTTATATAATATAGTTCTATGTTAAATGTTACTGATGTTTCACTTCAATTCGGGTCACGTGTTCTTTTTGACAACGTGAATTTGAAGTTCAATAAAGGCAATTGCTATGGTGTTATCGGGGCTAATGGTGCAGGCAAGTCAACATTTTTGAAAATTCTTGCTGGTGACCTTGAGCCAAATAAGGGTAGTGTCACCATGGACAAAGATGAAAGAATGAGCGTGCTTAGTCAAAATCAAAATGCCTATGATGACTTGACGGTTCTCGAATGCGTCATGGCAGGCCACTCTAGATTGGTTGAACTCTCTAAAGAGAGAGAAGAGATTTATGCGCGTATGGAAGTTGAATACACCGAAGAAGACGGGGTCAAGGTTTCCGAACTCGAAGAAGAATTTGCTGAAATCGGTGGCTATGAAGCGGAGAGTAGTGCTGAAACACTACTCAACCAACTAAAAGTTGATGATTCACTTTTCCACACCAAAATGTCTGACGTTGAAGCAAAAATCAAAGTCAAAGTCCTTTTGGCAAAAGCGCTGTTCTTGACTCCAGATATCTTGGTTCTTGATGAGCCAACGAACAACTTGGACGCAAAAACTGTAAAATGGCTTGAAGAGTATTTGATGAATCTTGAAGAAAGTGTTGTCATTGTTGTTTCGCATAACCGTCGTTTCCTTAACAGAATTTGCACTCACATCTGCGATGTTGATTTCAAAAAAATCAATATCTATGTTGGGAACTATGATTTTTGGTATGAAACGAGCCAACTTCTTGCTCGTCAAGCAAAAGACCTCAACAAGAAAAAAGAGCAACGAGCGAAAGAACTTGCGGAATTTATTGCAAGATTTTCGGCGAATGCTTCAAAATCAAAACAAGCAACTTCAAGAAAAAAAGAACTCGAAAAAATTCAACTTGATGACATCAAGCCATCAAGCAGGAAATATCCGTTCATCGACTTCAAATTCGATCGTGACATTGGAAATGAAATACTCCGAGTCGAAGGTCTGACAAAAAAAGGTTTTTTTGAGGATGTTTCTTTCTCTGTCAAGAAAGGTGACAAAATTGCATTTTTTGCAAGAAACACAAATGTTGTTTCTATGCTTTTTGAATGCATAATGGGTGAACAAAAACCCGACAAAGGAACTGTTGCGTTCGGTCAAACAATTATTCCGGGCTATATGCCTCAAGACTATGACCATTTTTTTGACGGCATTGACTTGAATTTGGTTGAATGGATTGCTCAATTCTCAAAAGAAAAATATGAAGAATATCTTCGTGGCTGGCTTGGAAGAATGTTGTTTTCTGGTGAAGAAGCATTAAAACAAGCGAAAGTTCTCTCGGGTGGAGAAAAAGTTAGATGTATGCTTGCAAAAATGATGCTAGGTGGTTCAAATTTTTTGTGCCTTGATGAACCAACAAATCACCTTGACCTTGAAAGCATAACTGCACTCAATAAAGGCATGACAAATTTCAAAGGCAACATGATTTTCACAACCCAAGACGAAGAAATTATCTCAACCGTTGCAACTAGAATAATCGAAATCGATGGAACAAAAACATTCGACCGCGATTGCACCTATGACGAATATTTGTCGAAATAAGAAAAAATCTCCTTTCTTTAAGAAGAAGGGAGATTTTTTTGTGTTAGGTGTCCGTTGTTGTTATTTTCAACTTCCTAATTCGCCTAGATTCTATCACTACCAATGTAACTCCACAAATCAACCCAACAATCGCCGTGATAACGATTTGAAAAGTGGTGAAGAAAACACCCGACCCCAGCATTGAAATAATTGTTCCGCCAAGGTTGAAAATGAAATGAGCAATAATTGCAAGCCAAATATTTTTTGTGACAAACACCAAATAACCCCAAATGAGCCCAAGCAAAAAAGTATAGCCCAATTGCATGAGGTCGAGAGAGAAAAGGTGAAGGAAAGAAAAGAGGACGGCGCCAATCAATATTGGCAAGTGGACAGTGAATAGTGAGTGGCGAACAGTTGTTGTTGAGTCGATTTCTTTTTTTGATTTGATTGTCTGAAATAATTCGAAAAGCAAAAGAAGAACCAACCCTCTAAAAAACACTTCTTCAAAAAGTGCGACCGATGCGTTGAGAAAAAGATAAGTGAAAACTTCGCGGGCTGTTGCCTCTAGTGTCGCTTGTTCCGAAATGAAAGAGGCAAAAGGAAAGTTGAAAATACTGACAAGGAAGATGACGATGACAATTAAGGTAGAGTGCAGAATGTTTGTTGGTTGTTTTTGTTTGAAGTTTGAAGCATTGTTTTGATCTTTATTCCGCATTAATAAATGCCTTTTAAACCCAAAAACAAACATCAAAGCAATACCGAATCCAGTAAAAAGAACCCTCACAATTCCTAATGCCAAATAATCATTAACACCAAATATTGAAATCGGAAACAAAACACATGCCACAGCAAATGCAAGAACGGCAACAAGTTTCAAAATATTATTCAAAATATGACCTCGTTTTTTTGTCATTTGTTTTTGCGGTTGGAAGTTTGGGTTTTCAGTAGTCTCGCTGTTTTCGCTGCAAACTATTGCTTTTGGCTTTGAAAAGAGAAGCGTTATTGAGATTTAATGGTGAGTCTAGTTGAGAAAAGATTGTTTTCATTAAGATTTTCCAGATGACAAAGGCATCAAAGACGCAAAAAATTCGCAAAAATATTTTCGAAAAAGGGACAAAATCATTTGACCGTCTTGATTTATTATGTTATCATGATAGAATGCGTATTTTATGCATTATTGAATTTCCAAAATTTAGTTAAAAAACTAAGATGAACCGAACATATATATTCTAATTCAAATAAAATCATATGTCAACTTTTTTCGCGCTAGGTCGAAAAAAGAATTTTTGCATTTAGAAACACCAAAAATTAATTAATAATTGTGCATTGTGCTATTTCGCATTTTGCATTTAAAAAAGAGGAAGTGCCCCAATGTCAAACATCAAAAAAGTAAAGTTTGGAAACACCATTCGCAGAAGTTTTCACAAGGTTGAAGAAGTCATCGACATTCCATACCTTATTGAAGTTCAAAAGCGTTCTTATGAGGAATTTCTCTCAACTGGTATTGCCGAAGTCTTGCAAGATTTCTCGCCAATTGAGGATTTTTCAGAGAGAATTGAGTTTCATTTCCTCTCACACCGTTTTGACGACAAGCCGAAATACACTGAAAAAGAGTGTAAAGACAGAGACGCAACTTATGCAGTTCCACTAAGAGTCAATGTCAGACAAGTCAAGAAACAAACAGGCGAACAAATAGAGCAGGAAGTCTATATGGGCGATTTTCCGCTAATGACTCCAAACGGCTCATTCATTATCAATGGCGCGGAACGTGTTGTCGTTTCGCAACTTGTGCGTTCTCCGGGTGTTTATTTTGAGGCGTTCCAAGATGTCAAAACTGGACAAACTCGCCACAAAGCAACGAACATTCCATCTCGTGGAGCATGGCTAGAGTTCTCTCAAGATGACAAAGGCGTTCTTTGGGTTCAAATCGACAAAACAAGAAAAATCGCAGCAACTTCTCTTCTTAGAATTTTCGCAGCCCTTCCAAGAGATGCGTCTGAATTCACTGAAGAGAAAGACAAAAGAAGAAAAAGAGTGGCGGAAGAAAGAGTCTACCTCAAAAGTCCAAGAGCGCTTGCGACTGATGAAGACATCAAATCAATCTACCACAACGACGCTATTATTGCCCTAACGCTTGAAAAAGATACTGCGAAAACTCCAGACGAAGCAATTATCGAAATCAACAAAAGAATTCGTCCGGGCGAGGCGACAAATGTTAAACAGATTGCTGACTATATTGAAAATCTATTTTTCGACAGAAGAAAATATGACCTTTCGCGTGTCGGTCGTTATAAATACAACAAAAAACTGGCTATCTGGGCAAGAATCGAAAATCAAACGGTTTCTCGCGATGTTGTTGACGCTGATGGTGTTCTTTATGCAAAAGCAGGAGATGTCATCACTTTGGAAAAAGCAAAACAAATCCAAAATGCGGGTGTCAATGAAGTTGCATTAAAAGTCGTTGATGAAAACGGAAAAGATGCGGAACATTTTGTTATTGGTAATAACCATGTTTTCCTCTCTTCCGTTATTGAAGGTGATGCAAGAGACATGGGACTGACTGAAATGATTTACTACCCAGTTTTGAAAGAAATCCTTGAATCAATCAAAGACAAAGCAAAACTCAAAAAAGCATTAATGGAAAACGCAGAAAGGTTGTGCGCAAAACACCTTCTTGTTGACGACGCGATTTCTTCAATTAACTATATCATTGGTCTAAGATACGGAGTTGGTTTCACTGACAATATTGACCACCTTGGAAACAGACGTGTTCGTTCTGTTGGGGAACTGCTTCAAAACCAATTGAGAATTGGTATTGCAAGACTTGAGCGCGTTGTTCGTGAAAGAATGCAAATTCAAAACGAAGCGGAAGTCACTCCTTCTTCTCTAATCAACATTCGCCCAGTTTCATCTTCAATCAAAGAATTTTTCGGTTCATCTCAGCTCTCTCAGTTCATGGATGAAACGAATCCGATTGCAGAACTAACTCACAAAAGAAAACTCTCTGCTCTTGGGCCCGGTGGTCTTAACCGTGAACGCGCAGGCTTTGAAGTCCGTGACGTTCACTACACGCACTACTCAAGAATGTGTCCGATTGAGACTCCAGAGGGACAAAATATCGGTCTAATTTCATCGCTTTCATCATTCGCAAGAATCAACGAATATGGTTTCATTGAAGCACCTTTCCGTGTCGTTGATCAAAAAAACAAAAAGGTCAGCGAAGAAGTTCACTATCTCTCAGCGGATGAAGAAGATCGCTACAAAGTTGCTCAAGCAACAGAAGAACTAGACGAAAATGGCTGGTTCAAAAACGACAGAATCTTGATGCGTCAACACGACAACATTCTTGCGGTTACTCGTGAAGAAGTTGACTATATGGACGTGTCTCCAAGACAAATGGTTTCGGTTGCAACCGCTCTAATCCCATTCCTTGAAAACGATGACACGAACAGAGCGCTGATGGGATCGAACATGCAAAGGCAAGCAGTTCCACTTTTGAAACCAGAAGCTCCAATTGTTGCGACGGGTGTTGAACACAAAATAGCATATGACTCGGGCGTTATGGTTATCGCTCGTGAAGACGGCATTGTTGAATATGTTGACTCTGAAGAAATCAGAATAAGAGAAACAAAAGGCAAATTAATGTCCTACACTCTTAAAAAATTTGTTGGAAGTAACCAAGGAACTTGCATCAACCAACGTCCCCTAATCAACAAAGGCGACAAAATCAAAAAAGGACAAGTTCTTGCCGACGGACATTCAACTGACAACGCAGAGCTAGCTCTTGGAAGAAACATTCTCATCGGGTTCATGCTTTGGGAGGGATATAACTATGAGGATGCGATACTAATTTCAGAACGCATCGTTAAAGACGATGTTTTCACTTCAATTCACATTGAAGAACACGAACTTGAAGCAAGAGACACAAAACTCGGCGAAGAAGAAATTACTCGCGAAATCCCGAATGTCGGTGATGACGCACTCAAAAACCTCGACAGTGAAGGAATCATTAGAGTCGGCGCTGAAGTCACATCTGGAGACATCCTTGTTGGAAAAGTAACTCCAAAAGGTGAAACTGAATTGACTCCCGAAGAAAGACTTCTTCGTGCAATCTTTGGCGAAAAGTCAAGAGAAGTTCGCGACACATCACTACGAGTTCCTCATGGTGAGGGCGGTATTGTTGTTGATGTCAAAATCTTTACTCGTGCAAACAAAGATGAAATGTCTCCGGGTGTCCACAAACTTGTCCGTGTCTATATTGCTCAAAAGAGAAAAATTTCTGTCGGTGATAAAATGGCAGGAAGACACGGAAACAAAGGTGTCATTTCAAGAATTCTTCCAGAAGAAGACATGCCGTTCATGGCGGACGGAACACCGCTTCAAATCGTTTTGAACCCACTGGGAGTTCCATCACGTATGAACATCGGTCAGGTCTTAGAAGTCCACTTGGGATTAGTCGCAAAAGCACTCGGTTGGCATGTTGCAACTCCAGTATTTGACGGAGCAGTCGAGAGCGGAATCCAAGAACTTCTTCAAGAAAATGGATTCACTCATGAAGGCAAAGTCGATGGTAAAGTTCAAATGTTCGATGGAAGAACAGGTGAGCCGTTTGAAAACAGAGTCACAGTTGGATATATGTATATGATAAAACTTATCCACCTTGTCGACGACAAAATCCATGCTCGCTCTACTGGGCCTTACTCTCTCGTCACCCAACAGCCACTCGGCGGAAAAGCACAGTTCGGTGGACAGCGTTTCGGAGAAATGGAGGTTTGGGCACTTTATGCTTATGGCGCCGCGAACATTCTTCAAGAAATTATGACAGTCAAGTCTGATGACGTTGTTGGACGTGTCAAAACCTATGAAAGTATTGTCAAAGGCTTGAATCTTTCTGAACCGGGTGTTCCAGAGTCGTTCAAAGTTCTTATTAAAGAACTTCAAGCTCTCGCTCTTGATGTCAAAGTTCTTGCAGAAGACAAAGGTGAAATCAAAATCAAAGACCTTATCGACGAAGAATTTGACTATTCTGGCAAAGGCAAAAGAAGAGACAAACACTTTGACATGGGCTCACTCAAACTTGATGACGAAATTGATTTGGGACCAAGTGTCTTTAGTGATGATGTCATGGAAGATGATGACGGAGACAGTCTTGAAGGTTTCAGCTTGATTGACGACCACAATATCTTTGATGTCCCAGACCCATTTGCGGACAGAACTGTGAGTGAAGACGACTTCCTCCTTGACGACGATGACTTGTTTGGAGCGTTTGATGGAGAAGAAGAAGCAGGCGGAAAGAAAGGTAAGAAGAAATAGATTTCAATTAATAGTGAATAACGAATTGTGAACAGTGCAGGTCAAATATTATTTATAGGAACAAAAAATTTGACAAGGGTCTTCGACCCGTTTGACGGAGAGTGCAAACACAAGGCAGAATCCGACAGAACAGTCGAAAACTGTTGACAAGGGGTCTTCGACCCGTTTGACGGAGAGTGCAAATATATGCAGAACCCGACAAAGCAGTCGAAGACTGTTGACAAGGGTTTTCGACCCGTTTGACGGAGAAGTGCAAATATATGCAGTTTCCGACAAAACTGTTGAAAACAGTTGACAAGGGTCTTCGACCCCTTTGTGAGGATGTTTCTAATAATAGCAATCTCCGACAAGAGCATCAAAGATGCTTGACAAGGGTCTTTGATTCGTTTGATGCTGAACAGAAATATAAGCAGAACCCGACAAAAATATCGAGGATACTTAACAATCGTTATTCACTATTATCATTCACCAACAACCAATTTCAACAGTCACAAACTTTGTGACTATCAACTAAATTAAGGAAGCATTAAAATGTTTGAACTAAATAATTTTGATTCAATGCAAATCGCACTAGCAGGCCCAAACAAAATTCGTGAATGGTCTCATGGCGAGGTGACAAAACCAGAAACTATCAACTATCGAACTCAAAAGCCTGAGCGCGAAGGACTTTTTTGCGAAAGAATTTTCGGGCCAAACAAAGACTGGGAGTGTCATTGTGGAAAATATAAAAGAATTCGCTATAAAGGCGTTGTTTGTGACAAATGTGGCGTTGAGGTAACACGCTCAAAAGTGCGTCGCGACAGAATGGGGCACATTGAACTTGCCGCTCCTGTGACTCATATTTGGTATTTCAGAGGAGTTCCATCAAGAATTGGGCTCATTCTTGACATGCCTCCAAAAGCACTCGACAACGTTGTCTATTTCGTTTCTTATATTGTCCTTGACCCGGGCAACACAAATTTGGAATATAAGCAAATCTTGACAGATGCTCAATATGTTGAAGCAAGAGAACTTTATGGCGATGCTTTTAAAGTCGGCATGGGAGCAGGAGCGCTCAAAGAACTTCTCTCTCAAATGGACATCAAAGAAGAGCATGAAAAAGCTAAAAAAGCAGTAGAAACTTCAACAAGTTTGAAAAAAGTCAAGGCAATTAAACGTCTCGACATTCTTGATAGCTTCCTCAAAAGTGGCAATGATCCTCAATGGATGATTCTTGATGTTCTTCCAGTCCTTCCACCAGAACTTCGTCCAATGGTTCAACTTGACGGTGGACGTTTTGCGACGAGTGATCTTAATGATTTGTATCGCAGAGTCATTAACAGAAACAACCGCCTAAAAAGATTGATGGAACTCGGCGCTCCAGAAATTATTATTAGAAATGAAAAAAGAATGCTCCAAGAAGCGGTCGATGCCCTTATTGACAACGGTCGTCGTGGAAAACCAGTTTCGGGATCTGGAAACAGAGAACTGAAATCATTATCAGGACTTCTGAAAGGAAAGCAAGGACGTTTTCGTCAAAACCTTCTCGGAAAGCGTGTTGACTATTCGGGAAGATCGGTTATTGTTGTTGGACCAGAACTAAAAATGTATCAATGCGGATTGCCGAAAGAAATGGCGCTTGAACTATTCAAGCCATTCGTAATGAAAGAGCTTGTCTCTCAAGGCAAAGCCCACAACATCAAAAGCGCAAAAAGAATCGTTGAAAGAAGTGGAAAAGATGTTTGGGGAGTTTTGGAAGGGGTTATTAAAGAACATCCAGTTTTATTGAACCGCGCGCCAACACTTCACAGACTTGGTATTCAAGCATTCGAACCAGTCCTTGTTGAAGGAAGAGCAATCAAACTTCACCCACTGTCGTGTGCCGCATTCAATGCCGACTTTGACGGTGACCAAATGGCGGTTCACGTTCCACTTTCAGTAGAAGCTCAAGTTGAAGCAAGATTCCTAATGCTCGCGTCTAACAACATCTTGAAACTTTCCGACGGACGACCAGTATGCTCTCCAACCCAAGATATGGTTATCGGTTGCTACTACATGACAATCGACAAACTCGGAGCAAAAGGCGAGGGTAAGAACTTTATTTCTGTTGACGAAGCTAAAATGGCATATATTAACAAAGAAATTGAACTTCAAGCTCTTATCAACGTTCGCATCAAGAAAGAAATCGATGGACAAATGCGTTCGAAAAGAGTACTCACAACTGTTGGAAGAATCCTCTTCAATGAAGCGATCCCTCAAGATATTCTTCTCAACAAACGTGACACAGATGACAAAATATTTGACCTAGAAATCAATCAAACCGTCAATCGTGGAATGCTCCAAAAAATCGTTGACGCGGTCTATCGCTTAAAAGGCGCGACCGAAACAGTCGGAGTTTTGGACAACATCAAACAACTCGGTTTCAAATATTCAACAATCGGTGCGGTCACAACGAGCGTATTCGACATGAAAATTCCGTCGCAAAAGAAAAGCATCATCAACGATGCCGAACAAAAAGTTATCGGAATCGAACACAACTACAAAGAAGGTCACATCACTTCAAAAGAGCGCCACAAACTGGTTATCCAAGAATGGGGCAAAGCAAACTCCGCGGTTTCAGCCGCGCTTGAACAAACTCTTGACAACTTCAACCCTATCAAAATGATGGCGGTTTCAGGCGCAAGGGGTTCAATGAAACAGATTGCTCAGCTTTCTGGTATGCGCGGTATTATGACAAATCCGCAAGGTGAAATGCTTGAAACACCAGTTCGCTCATCGTTCCGTGAAGGTTTGACAGTTTTGGAATACTTCATCTCTTCGCATGGTGGAAGAAAAGGTCTTGCCGATACCGCACTTAAAACAGCAGAATCTGGTTATTTGACGCGT
>WQSV01000008.1 GCA_009787685.1 Bacillota bacterium | reverse complement strand
GAGTAGTGTTTGAAAAATTTCCAGCTCCCGGCCCGAATGGAGTTTGTGGAACAGTGACCCCACCACGAGACGGATTAAATTCATCATGAACATCTAGTCTCGCAGCTCTAATGTTGCTTTCCGTGTTGAATGTCTCTGGATTTAAAACCCCTGCGACAGTAGCACCTCTCGTCATGCCTTGAATTGGTGCAACACTCTCCGTCCAGCCTGTTGGCGAAGAAGGAAAAATACCGCTGTATTGAGAAAAATCACCGTTTGCAAGCGCCAAACGAGTTGTGACGAATTCTCTTGGTGGCTGAACGTCGGGCGAACGAGCAAAGGTCGTTTGACCAAGGAACACACCAGTCGAAAACAATGCACCGAAAACAAGCAAAACTGCAACAGTGCAAACAATTAATTTTCTAAACAAGTTTTTTTGAGTTAGCATCTTTAGTCTCTCCTAACGGGACAAAAACAACTTTGTTGGGTTTGTCCCAAGGGTGAAAGTTCACCCTTTAAATTTACATACTTTATTATTATATAATATGTGATTTTATATTGCAAGCGATTTTAAGTGATTTTATGTGGAATATTTAATATTTAATACTGAATGTGCGATGTCAATTTTCTATCCTTACCTATTCAATATTCCTATTTTTAATATTCAATGCAAATCAGATTATCATTTTCACCCCTCCAGCTATCATTAACAGCGAAAAAACAAGGGCAGTAATTTTCGGTGGCATTTTCTTCAAAACCAGTGCCCCCAAAACTCCGCCAACAATAACTCCCGCTCCTGTTATCAATGTTGGTTGTGCATCAAAGTGTCCCTTGATGAGATAAACAACCATGCTAACAATGCTAATGGGAAGAATGGCAAGAATTGCGGTTGCATGAGAAACTTTTGTCTCCTCTTTCAATCCCTTGTTTAAAAGAGGCACTGCAAGCATGCCACCTCCGCTTCCAAAAAAACCATTAATAAAACCAATGCCAGCTCCGCCAGTGATTGTGAGTATTTTTTTGAAAACCTTTTTTGCCACCACAATAATAAATAGTTTAAGTCAAAGTTGCGCAAATTATTTACTATTGAATATTGAACATTGAATATTGAATATGTGATGATAAAAATAGCTTGACAACACCTATTCAATGTTCCACACTCAAAGCATTATGGAAATCTTTCTCTTTATCATTATTGGCCTTATCGGCGGTCTCATTGGAGGCATGGGCATGGGTGGCGGAACGCTCCTTATTCCTCTTCTTGTTGTTTTCACTGGAACTTCACAGCATCTTGCTCAAAGCATAAACCTTATTGCTTTTATTCCAATGGCCATCGTTGCGCTAATCATCCACATTAAAAACGGACTTGTGAAATTCAAATATCTTCTCTTAATCTCGCTCCCAGCTGTTGTCCTTTCTGTTCTTGGCGCATTAATTTCAACTCAAATGGAAGCTGTGAGTCTCAAAAGATATTTTGGAATATTTCTCCTTATTCTTGGAGTTTATCAGCTAATTTGTGTAATCATTAATTTCACAAAAGCAAAAAAAGAAAAAAAACAAAAAGAACTACTAAAAAAAATCCCCCCCACAGAGCCGAAGAGCGTGAGAGGGAATTTTTGAGTTTGATTGAAAGTTGTTATCAAGCATCTTCAATGCCTTTGTCGAAGACCCTTGTCAAGCATCTTCAATGCCTTTGTCGGGTTCTGCTTGCATTCGCATTCAACGTCAAACGGGTCAAAGACCCTTGTCAATTTAATCTTTTCAAGTCAATTTCTCATGATTTCGCTCGCGCTTCCGTTAAGCCCAACACTTCGCAGTCTTGTTGAGGGAAAAAACTCCATTTCTCAGCTTTTATTTTTCAACTAAAAAAATTACCAATAAACATTTTTTCCTTCAGAGCGTTTTTTAATTCTTTCTTTGCTCAACTTTTTCAAGCGTTCGTGTTGAGTTCCGGCAGTTGATTTGACTGAGTATGCAATGTTTGTCAAATGGTCCTTGACTCTTTCAAGTCCAGTCATTATTGCATAGAAATGAACACCAGCTTCAACATTGCATTCACCTTTATTGAGTCTTGAAATATGTTCAAATCCATAAGCCCTTTTGTTTTCATTAATTTTTCTTCTGAATTTTGAAATCTCATCAAGTTTTTCAGAATTTCTCGTTTCCAAAATTTCAAGAGAAAGATGAAGCATGTCAGAAATTGTTGAGAACATATCTTCAAGGTTCTTAACCGCATATTCTGAGAAAACAATCTTGTTGCTCTTCATTTCTTGAGCTTCTTCAACAAAGTTCATCGCATGGTCTCCGATTCTTTCAATATCAAAAATAACATGGTGAAGGGAATTAAAAGTTTGTTGATCTTCGACAAAAACGGCATCGTTTGAGAATTTAATAAGATGTCGTCCGATTCCTTTGTTGATGTAGTTGATTTTTTGTTCAGTTGAAATGATTTTGTTTTTTTCTTGAGCGGTAATTCCGCCAGAAATAACACACTTTAATGACGCGTCCAAGTTTTCATGGGCAAGTCCAGCCATGTTGACAACCTCTTTAAAAACATCTTCGCGTTGGAAAATTGAATTCGCAACAGCAGATTGCAATGAATCTGATGAATCAACATTTTCTGGAATCTGTCTTGGAATGACGCTCGCTTTTTCGTCAATGAAGTAGAGCTGGGGCTCTGTTGAAAGCTCGCCCTCTCTTGCGGGAACAAGCTTTGTGACTAGTTTGATAAGAGGCTTGATGAACCAAATCAGAATCCCTATCATTGCCATGTTGTAGAACAAGTGGAAGAATGACGCCGCGATTCCATAGTTTCCGCCAGAGATGAAAGCAAGCCCCTCTGAAATAGGAGTACCCCATATCCAAAGAATCGGAAGAAAAACGACAAAACCGAAAATATCGGTGGACAAGTGAATGAGTGCCGCTCGTTTTGCATTTGGCGATGCGCCAACAGACGCAATGAGTGCGGTCAAACAAGTCCCAAGGTTTGCCCCCAAAATAACAGGCAAAGCAGCATTAAGTGCAATAAGTGGTGGGTCAATAACAACTTGATAATAAGGGTAGTAGGCAATCGTGATAGTTCTTGAAACCGCTGTCGCCATGTTGACAATCATCATTGTTGTTGCAGTTGAACTTTGCAAAAGGGCGGTCAAAAGAGTTCCCAGCAAAAACAAGACCAACGGGCCAACAGGGCTTGTCGCCATGGTTTGAAAAGCATTAGTGAAAAAACCTTCAATCTGTGCATTGCCCCTCAAAGCACGAGACATTAGGTGCATCCCGACGAAAAGAAGAGCAAACGCAAGAATGATTTTTCCAACCAACTTGAGACGCTCTTTTTTTCCAAACATGTAAAGAACAATCCCAATTATCCCCGAAAACATGAAAAACGATGCAATAGGTAAGCTGCCAAGAGCGCCCATAAACGCTGTCGCAGTTGTTCCAATGTTTGCACCCATGATAACAGCAGCCGCTTGGTGGAGAGTCATGACACCTGCATTAACAAAGCCGACGACCATAACAGTGACAGCAGTGGAGCTTTGAATTGCAACTGTTGCAGTGGCTCCAACTCCAACCCCAACAAAGCGATTATCACCAATGCGTGCTAATGTCTTTTTAACTGTTTTTCCAGCACCACTCTGTAATCCGCCACTTAGAAATTTGATTCCAAGCAAAAATATTGCAATACCCGCCATAAGTTGAGCGATACTTCCAAATATAGAATTAAATTGAGCCATAACTTTTTAGAGATTTTTTTGCATTTGCAAAAAAATCTCTCGGTTTCTCCTTTTCATTTGTGTAAAGAAAAAATTAAAAAAGCACTGACGAATCAGTGCTAACAAAAACATTCTACATCAAAGAAAAATAATTGTCAAACAATTTCTTTACTTTTCTTTACTTTTCTTTACACAATTTTCAATGTTCAACATTCAATGGTCATCTAGTGGTTGACAGAATGGGGATTGTGAAGCTGTTTAAGAGAGCAAATTGAGGGTTAAATGTTGAATATTGCCTAAATTCTTCTAATGAAATTTTAATAATTATTTTTACAAAATGCCCCAATTTTCATGACTTGTTTTTGAATATGTGGTATACTATTGTTAGATAATTATATGTTTGTATAAAGGAGAAAATCAAACAAATGCTAAAGTTAACAGACATCAAGAAAGACTACTATGTTGCAGATTCAACAGTTCACGCACTCAAGGGGGTCAGCTTCAACTTTCGAAAAGCGGAGTTTGTCTCAATTCTTGGGCCATCTGGTTGCGGGAAAACAACACTCTTGAATCTCATTGGTGGGCTTGATCATGCAACAAGCGGTGACCTCGCAATTTTGGGCAAAAGCACAAAAGAATATCGCGACAGAGATTGGGACGTTTATCGCAATCATCGCATTGGTTTCGTTTTTCAATCCTACAATTTGATTCCTCATCAAACGGTTTTGGGTAACGTCGAACTTGCTCTCACTATTGCAGGAATGAGCAAAGCCGAAAGACGCGAAAAAGCGAAAGCAGCTCTTGACAAAGTGGGGCTTTCTGATAAGTATTTCAAAAAACCAAATCAACTCTCTGGCGGACAATGTCAAAGAGTTGCAATTGCACGTGCGCTTGTCAACGATCCAGAAATCCTTCTTGCAGATGAGCCAACAGGAGCGCTCGACACTGAAACTTCAAAACAAGTCATGGACTTGATTAAAGAAATAGCAAGCGAAAAACTTGTCATAATGGTCACCCACAATCCAGATCTTGCGGAAGAATATTCAACAAGAACCATTAAACTTCTTGACGGAAACCTGCTTTCTGACTCAAATCCGTATTCGGATGAAGAAGAACATGTCGCAACTTTGACTGAAATCGACAAACGCGAACAAGAAAAAGAAGAGAGCATTCAAAATGCAAATGCAGGCGGAACACGCCACAAAAAAGAGAAAGCAAAAATGTCATTCATAACCGCTTTCAAATTGTCAGTTCAAAACCTATTTTCAAAAAAACGTCGCTCAATCATGACTAGTATTGCTGGCTCAATTGGCATAATCGGTATTGCAATGGTTCTAGCAATGTCATTCGGTCTGATGGGATTCTTGAACGACATGCAACACGACATGATGGCCGCGAATCCGATTGAAATCAACCAAACTGCTTTCGACATCACTGCAATGATGGAAACTGAGCCGTCAACTCCAAGGCAGGTTATACGCGGAAATTGGGTCAATGTCGATAATGCAATTGAGGGAATGCTCGAATCATTTGAACAAATGGACGGCTTCTTTGTTTCAAACAGAATTGACAGAAATTATGTTCAATACTTAAGGGATATGCCAGAGGAGTATTGGTCAGCAATGCACTTTAACCATAATCTCGACATATCAACAAGCATTTTCACTAATTTTAATTATCGCGAAAATTACCGAAGAATGACTTCATTTGCTGGAATAACTTCGCAATATTCAGCAATTCTGTCAGACCTTCCGGGCTTTGAAGACCTCGCATCAGTTGTCGGTGTTGTCGGAAGTCCAATGAGGCAAGCTCTCGACACAAGAGTTCCAGCAACAGAAGACTACATTCGTTCGCAATTTAGAGTTGTTGCGTCTCAAGAAGGTCATGATGGTATTGCAAGAGAGAAAAATGAGGTCATGATTGTTCTTTGTCAAGACAGATTAATGACTGACCTATTACTAGGTCAGATTGGATTTTATTCTCAAGAAGAGTTCATCAACATTGCATTCAGTGCGATGGGCGAAGGTGATTTTGACGAAGAAATGTTTGATCAGCATGGCGGGGAAAGAGTTCAGTTTAATGAACTACTCAACCATACTTTCACGTGGCACCCAAACAATAATATTTTTTGTTCTCAAAATCGTCGTCCGGGTGTCCCATTCAGATATCTTCCATATGAAGACATGATGAGTGCGGACAGAGAAGAGTCAGTGCCATTAAGGGTTGTTGGAATATTAGAGCCAGTTGGAGAAATTGGACTAAGCTCACTCTCTCGTGGAGTCTATTTCACAACCGCACTCGCGGAATACGCAGTTCAAAGAAATTGGGACTCTGAAATCGCAAGATTTATGAGGGAAGAAGCCCAATCCCCAACCCTTTCAGGAACAGCGGCGATGATCCCAACACCAATGGGTTCAGTCTTGACAGTCATTCCAGACGCTCAAGGAAATATGGGAAATGTCGTTGAATATGCGGTTGACTATAGTTTCCGTGATATATCTGGAACAGCAGTCGGAGTTCTCGGCGGTGGCGGATTCATGTCATTCATAATGGGAATATTCGGCGGTGGCGGAGCGGGGGCCGCGGGACTCATGATGGGTTCAGTAACCCTTCAAGAAATCGGGGCGAATGTCAATTCTTATGTTAATGAGGACGGAAGAATAGTTGTGATTCCAGAAAGTGACGGAAGTGTTTTTGCCCTTCCACACAGCGTCCGCCTCTACACCGCGACATTCGGGCAAAAAGACAACGTCCTCTTGTGGCTTCAAGCATGGAACGACATGAGTCGTGAAATTGTTTTGAGCGATGGAACGGTTTTAGCAGCCGCGTATTATGTCAATGTCTATGATGGTGACGGAAATTTAGTTGAAATTATCAGAGTCACAAGCAGAGAAGCGGTGCAATACACCGACATGCTCTCGTTCATCATGGACATGCTTGCAATGCTTATTCGAATTTTGACAATAGCTCTTGTCTCATTTGCGTCATTGTCTTTGTTCGTTTCATCCGTCATGATTGGAATAATAACATATATTTCAGTTGTCGAGAGAACAAAAGAAATCGGTGTTATTCGTTCCCTTGGCGGAAGAAAACGAGATGTTTCAAACCTTTTCACAGCCGAAACATTTATTCTTGGATTATTCGCGGGACTCATTGGTATCACAATAACCTACCTCTTGAGTGCGTTCATAAACCTAATAATGCGCCTAATCGACATTCCAAGAATAGCAAATCTCCCTTGGTGGGTTGCAATAATAATGGTAGTTGTGAGTATTTCATTAACTTTAATATCAGGACTGATGCCATCAAAATCAGCGGCGAAGAAAGACCCAGTTGTCGCGCTTAGGAGTGAATAAATTTGTTTGAGTTTGAAGTGTGAAGTTAAGGATAAAACTAATTCAACATTAACTCCACACTTCAAACTTCAACTTCCATTAAAAAAAACATGTTCTTAAACAAACATTACAAAAATCTCGAAAAAAATCTAATCGAGAAATATTCAAGTCAGAACGAAAACGAGGCGGTTCTTGAAGACGAAGATTTCAAGGACGGTCGCCTCACTATTTCAGGCTATGAAAGATTGAAACAGCAATGCGATTACATTCCATATTCCGAACAAATCGAAATCAAAATCCCCAAAAAACACGAAGATGGGTTCAAAGAAAGACTAGAATCGCTCGGAGCATCAGAGCTTCTCAAAATGCGCCAAGACAGAAAAGGAGCAAGAATAAACTCATTAATATTGCTTGTCCTTGGAATAGTCAGCTTCGCAATCGGTAGCATAGTAGAATTTTTCTTTTCAAACACCCACATTGTATTCTATATCGCAATAATAGTCAGTTGGGTCTTTATTTGGGCAGCAACCGAAAAGTGGTTCTTTGACAGACGAGATCTTCACGAAAAACGCAAAAGTCTTATTCAAATACTCTCCTCAAACATCACGTCAACAGAAAAAGAGGATAACTAAAAAATCACAAAAAAATGAGCATATCCCAGTGAAATAGCAAACAAGACTGTCACATGATGAAGAAAGAGAAACATCTAGCATAAGCATAAAGATGTGTTTGTTTTAGTGTGTTTCGTTCAAAAATTTCATTCCGTTTAAGATTGTATTAAGAGGTTGGGCTGTTAAAATTGTCCAACAATAAAAAAACGAAACAACTTGATATTGTTTCGTTTTTTTTCTTAATTAAACCATTAATTTCTAATTAATTTTTAGCATGTTTTCAAACTGAAAACTATCTTCCTCTGCAACAAGAACAGCCTTGAGTTTTGCCAGATTGTCCGCCAGTTCTCGTCGTTTGTTTCGAAGTTGTGATTTTTTGAGGTTGCTGTTTTGAAGTCGTTGTTTTTGAGCCTGTTCCTTTTGTTCCAGTTTGTTTTGTTGAGTTTGGTTTTTGAACAGTTTCTTGTGACTTTGTTGTTTTTGATTTTCTAGTCGTTTTCGCCACTGTGCTTTTTGGTCCAGTTGTTTTAGTGTTTTGAACCGTTTCATTTTGTTGGTTTGTTGTTTTTGGTTGTTTTGTTTTTGATGTTGGCTTTTTAGTAGTAGTTGATTTTTTTGTTGTTGGCATATTTTTCCTTTCTCCTTTGTTAGCGAATCCTAATTATGTAATCGCTTACAACATTATTATCTGCCCAAATCACAAAAATATACACACATTTAAAACAAAAAAGTGAAGAATGGGGAGTAAAGAGGAGGGTGTTGTTAGATTGATTTTCAACACTATCTTCACTCTGGGTTCCTCATTCTTCACTCAAACTAATCAAACACTCTCGACTCATGGCAAGTGAAATAAATGATTTGATACTCTTTCGACAATTCTTTAACAAAGTTAAGAGCAACCGCTAGCTTTTCGTCATCAAGATTAACGAATGGGTCATCCAAGATGATTGGTGGTGGGGAAGTCGGGAAGAGCAGTTTAACCAAAGCCATTCTTATGCAAAGGTTGAGAACCTCTTTAATTCCAAAACTATAATAGTCAAGTGCTTTAAAAAGCGACAATGAATTCTTTTCACCCAACAAAAGTTTTGAATCAACATCAAAGTCGAAGTTCAACTTTTTATAGTCAAATTTATCAAGAAACGAAACAACATTGTTTTTTAGAGGGGACAAATATTGGTTTGCAAGTTCGTCATTCGCTTTTTGCAAGAAGTCAATAGTTTTTTCCAGAAGAATCTTTTTATTTTCCAGTTCCTTGCGTTTTGCGAGCAGTGACAATCTCTCCCCAACCAACTCGTCTTTTTGTTCACACTTCATCTCAAAATTCGAAATATTAGTTTCAAGACGAGAGATATTTTTTAAAGTTTCTCGAACATATCTTTCGCCTTTTTCTTTGCTCTCTTTTGCTTCTTCAATGCTGATGTCTGGCACAAAAGAAACACTAGTTTGGTCAATCATATCCTTTTGCATCATCAAATCATTTTGAGTTTTTTGATTTTTTTCAAACTCATTAAAGAGTTCTTCGATTTGTTTATCAAGTGCGTTTGCTCGTTCAATCAGCTTCTTGATTTCTCTTTCTTTTGCCTTCTTTTTCTTCCTTGCTCCAATCGCAGCAACCCCCAAAGTCAAAATACACAAAAGGATAAATCCAAAACCGCGAGATTTATTTCTTCTTGCCAAAATAAGTTCCTCTTCAACCTTAATTCTCTCAAGTTGTGTCAAAGTTTTTTTTGCAACATAATCTTCTTGCTCTTTTTGCAAAAGTCGAAGATTTTGGTCAATCAGTTCTTTCTTTTCGCCATGTTGTTTTTTTCTTTCTATTTCAAGTGCGTCCTTTGCATTCAAAGTGCTAATTTGAACTTCCAAAATCGCAAGCCTTTCTTCGGCTTTATTGAGCATTCCTTTTTCATGCTCCAATTCTTTTTGACACCCAGCAATTCGACTCTCGAGTGCTGAGCATTCGTTAAGAGAGTTTTCCGTCAATCTCAAATTGCTCAAAATATCATTGAGTTCTCCACCACCACGAGGACGAGAAATCTTCTCAACAGCACTCTTCAAAATGTCGATTGCACCCTCAAAACTATGGCGATTGTCGGTCGCATTAATGGTGTTGCGAAGTTTTTCATTGATTCCGCCCTCAAGATGAGAAAACGTGATATCACCTTGTCTTATGTAGAGACTTTTTTCAAAACTGCTTTTTGTGACCCCAAACAATATTTCACCCAAATTCTTTCCGCCCAAATCAAGGCGATGATGTTTTATGATGTCGACTCTTTTTTTTAGCTTGTTGTCGGAAAATTCGAAAGTCCTTTTTTCAAAGTTGCGAGTAATGGTGTATTCACGGCCTTCAAATTCAATTTCAAGAAGACCGCCAAAGTTTCCGCCTTGCCATGGGTCATAGCGGACTCGGTCATTAAGATCCTTTCCTCTTAAGTCAGGTAATCCATAGAACATGGAAAAAATAAAGTTGGCAAGGGTCGACTTGCCCCACGAATTATTTTCTTTAATAACAATAGGATTGCTTGTTCGAAAGTCAAAAGACTGTTTCGAAATCTTCCCAAAATTTTCAACATAGGCATATAGTATTTTCATAATTTTTTAACCGAAAGTTGAAGGATAAAAACTAAAAATCAAGAATAAAATTAATTTAACAATAATTTTAAGCTTTTAATTTTCAACTTATTATTACAATGCTTCGCGTTGCAATGCCTTAATTCCAAACTCCAAAATTTTATCCTGCTCTTCTTTTGTGAGTGTCGCGTCTCTCAAAACAAGTGCCGCGAACTTTGACTTCAAGCTCATTTCATGACAATTGATTGATGAAATGTCAAGAGTGGAGGAGTCTTTGACTTCAGCATGGAAAAATTCTTCATTCAATTTCAACACCAAATTTTCAATGTCCTTGATAGTCGTTGCTTCATATTTCCCAACAAGATTAATTCGAATAAGGTCGTTAACAAAATCGTTTCTTCGAAGCTTGTCCAAAACAAAATCTATTTGAGAGTGAATCTTTGAATGGGTGTCACAATGCGTGATGTCAACATCAATAATACGAAACTGCCTTTTTGTCATTCTAGCAAAAGAACGAGTTAACTTGCTTTGTTCAGCTTCCAAAAGAAAAAATCCACGCTCGCCGATTTCGTCAAATCCCGTTCCAGTCAAACTTCCCGAATAAGCATAATGTCCGCGATTGTCAAGCTTTCTCGGCTCATAATCTGGGATGTGAATATCACCAAGGGCAAGATAATCAATATTTTTTCCTCTCAAACGATTAATATCAACAACTCTTTCAAAGTGTCCAGTTTCACTAATTGCCCTCATCATTCCGTGAAGCATGACAATGTTGAAGTCGTCTTTGTTCAAAACAAGTCTTTCAAAAAAACTAGCATCAAATTGAGAGTTCAAATCAATCGCCGCAATAGTCACGCCCTCTTCTTCATAGCGAAAATAAGTCCAATCATCGTCCTTATCGTTCGACACAATCAAAAGATTGGAGGGAACAACAAGTTCATCTTCAAACTCAATGTTTGCATCATGATTGCCTTTGAGATAAACAACGCTGACGTGAGGAAAGCTTGCAACAATCCCCAAAACTTCTTTTTTGTAAGACACTGCAACCTTTGCTCTATCAAAAAAATCGCCAGATATCATAACGACATCAACGTCATTATCATGAGCGAAACGCATCAAAGAGACAAAATTGTCAACAAGTGAACGTTGCATAATGTCCCTCGCACCAATAGGCAAGGAAGAAAAAGTTTTTCCAATATGAAGGTCGGCACAATGTATTAACTTCATGATGAGAATATCATATCACATATTGTCGAAAATTGCAACTGTCTAGAACAAACTTTTTTATTCATAATGTTAAACAAATTATTAATACATTTTTTACCTATTAAGAGTCTGTTTGAATTCATTAATAGATTAAAAATAGTCAGAAAATTAATGACAAAGTGGTGACAAAAAAATCATGATATTATTAAATAAAAAGAAGAGAAAATGAAAAACAAATTATTACTAATTTGAAAGCTACAAAAAAACAATTAAGCAAAATTTTTAAAAAAAAGGAGATTCAAATAATAATGAAGCAAATGATAACTACTATGGTCTTCACATCTTTCGTCATAGCCAGTTCCACAACATTGGAGAGAACTACATAGAGCTAACTGGTTTTTACTCAACTGCTCCTCAAATTTCGGGGGCACTGACCATTCCGCCTAGGATTCAAGGACGAACTTTGATTAGGATTGGGGCGTTTGCTTTTTCGGGACAAGCGGGGGCTAACGAACCTAACTGTTCCGAGCAGTGTTACATATATTGGTAATGATGCTTTTTATGAAACTGTGAAATGTGAAGAATGGAGTGTGGAATATGAAATAAAATGAAACAAAAAGACTATTGGAAACAATAGTCTTTTTGTTTTGTGGGTTTTGAATTTAAAGCATCTCATTGCCGAAGAACGTCAAGTTGATTGCTTTTGCAATGATGATAGCACAGTCTTCAACCAGCAAATCAATATCTTTTGGTGTGACAATCAAATTCAATGTTTCGTCGTCAAATTCTATTTTCGGCTTGGTTTTTTTGTCGCCTTTGATTGCGTCATAAATTATTGTTGAAGCATAAACAACAAGAGGAACTCCAACTGAAATGACGGGGCGACGAAGAGATTTCTCGTCGAATCTCATTCTGTGATTGCTGACTCCGCTTCCCGGAGTGATTCCAGAATCGCTGACTTGAAAAGCACTCGCAAGTCTTGATGTTGCAGCGCTTGCAAGAGAATCGACCACAATAACAACATCGGGATTGGTTCTGTCGACAACTCCCTTGATGATATCAAAACTCTCAACACCAGTGACCCCCAAAACATTTGGACAAATGCAACTTAGTTCTGCAATCCCATCTCCAAAATCAAGACTACGCGTGACCATTAGTCTGTCGCCAACATGTCGCCCCAAGCTGTCTGCAGTCATCTTCGGATTTCCAAGGCATGCAACAAGTGGCTTTTTTGCTCCTTTAACTAGTCCAGAAATCGCATCGCTCAATGCTTTTGAGACTCTTTGATACTCGTTTGTTTCGCCATCTTTGACATATTGCGTTTCAAGCGTGATGTATTTTCCCTTTGGTTTTTTTAGTCTTTTCGACGTTGACTCGTCAATTTCTAGGTCAATGCGTTTTAGTTTCTCGGTTATCTTTTTCGACTTTGTCTCTGGCATAAGTTCCATCGCCATGTCAGTTCGCAAAACATATCTTTTTTTTGCATTTTTTTCTTGCAAAATATTTTTGTCGATATTTTTTGTGTCGTGGCTATTTTGGGGAATTTGTTTGTTTTCTATTTTTTTTAATTTCATACCAATATTATGCTCAAAATGCTTGCGTTTAATCTTTTAATGTGCTAAAATGTTCAATGTGTGTCGCAAATGTGACAAATATTTAGGAGTTAAAAAAAGAAAAAAATGCCAAATCACAAGTCAGCAGAAAAAAGAATCTATGTTTCCCAAAAGAAGAAAGCACTAAATCGCTCTCACAATTCTGAAGTTAAAACAACAATTAAAAAGTTCAACAATGCAATCGACACGTTGAACCTTGAATTGGCTGAAAAATTATTGCCAGAAGTTTTCTCGTGCCTCGACAGCGCAGTCGGAAAAGGTGTTTTGCACAAAAATAATGCAGCAAACAAAAAATCTGCACTTGCAAAAAAATTGAATGACGTCAAAACTGGAAAGCTTCAAATCGTCATCAAAAAAGACAACAAAACTATCGCAGCTGAAAAAGCGAAAGCAGCGAAAGAAGCAAGAGCGAAAGCGAAGGCTGAGTTTGACGAAAAAGCAGCCGCGGACCGCAAAAAACGTGAAGAGGCGGAAGTGGAAAAAGCAGCAACAAAACCCAAAAAAGAAAAAAAGACTAAAAAAGGCGAAGAAGTAGTCGAAGAAAAACCAGTGAAAGAGGAAAAAGCAAAAGCAACTCCAAAAGCAAAAAAAGAAGCAGAAACTACTGAAGAAAAGCCAAAAAAAGCTCCTGCTAAAAAAGCGCCAGCAAAAAAAGAGTAATTTGAAATAAAATTAACATCAATTGCGCATTGTGCATCGTTGCATTGTGCGTTGAGCATAAAAGTCCCAAGTTCAAGGATATCCCTAGACAGTCAGTCATAGCATAACCTTTTCCATGAGACAAAAATTTAAAAAGGAGGATAAAGCAAACTATGGCTGAACTACAAGACAAAACTCTAAACTGCAAAGACTGTTCAAACGATTTCGTTTTTACTGCAGGCGAACAAGAGTTCTATAACGAAAAAGGCTTCACTAACGAGCCTCAAAGATGCCCTGAATGCAGAAAAGCGAAAAAGCAATCATTCAGAGACAACAGAAACAGAGACAGAAACTAGTTTCAAAATACCAGCAAGGACGCCTAACCGCGTCCTTTTTTTGATTGACTGGTATTTGCGAATCAATTTTTATCTGGGGGGGGTATTATCAATCCTATAATCGCTCATAACAAATAAAAAACACTCTAGCAGTCATTATGCATTGAGCGAGCATTGAATCTGAATCAAAATTGGCAATTGGGTGGGGTGTGTGATAAATTGAAAATCAAACATGTCAAAGTGGACTGTTAGAGTCGAGTTGTGAAAGATAATAACAATGAACAGTGACTCAAGAGCAACACTCACTTCATTTGTTTCATTCCCCATTATCTTATTAAAACGCTTGCATTGATTTTTAAAATAGTATATAATGTCTAATATGCAAGAGTCTGCTTCTTCAAAAAAAACAATACTTTCCGCAATTAAGCCATCAGGTCTTCTCACCATTGGGAACTATCTAGGTGCGCTCAAGAATTTCGTTCGCTTAAAAAATGAGGGAGAGTGTTTCTTTTGTGTTGCAGACCTTCACACCATCACTGTCAGCATTGAA
Source organism: Bacillota bacterium (assembly GCA_009787685.1). Taxonomy (GTDB): domain Bacteria; phylum Bacillota; class Clostridia; order Christensenellales; family Pumilibacteraceae; genus WRAY01. Next base: position 4,670 of record WQSV01000008.1, on the reverse strand, counting down.
GCAGCAAAATTGAGAAAAAATATCACCGATGCGTATTCATTGTTTTTGGCGCTCGGTCTTGAGGGTGAAAACAGCACTGTTTTCGTTCAAAGTCACGTCGCGGAACATGCGCAATTAGCATGGGTTTTGAATTGTCATTGTGGTTTTGGAGAAGCACAAAGAATGACCCAATTTAAAGACCTCGCAAAACGCTATGGAACGGATGGTCAAAATGTTGGGTTGTTCACCTATCCCGTTCTTATGGCCGCGGACATTCTTCTCTATAACACGAACACCGTGCCAGTTGGAGAAGACCAGAAGCAACACGTTGAAATTGCTCGAACAATCGCTCAACGCTTCAATTCAAAATATTCCGAAACATTCACAATGCCCGAACCTGTCATAACAAAAGTTGGTGCAAGAATAAAAAGTTTATCAGACCCAATGGCGAAAATGGGCAAGTCCGACGATGATCTTAATGGCGTTGTCATGCTTAGTGACCCAAGAGACGTCATCATGAAAAAGTTCGCAAGAGCCGTCACGGACAGTGAAACTGAAGTTCGATTCGACGTTGATGCGAAACCGGGGATTTCAAATCTCTTGACAATCTATAGCGGTTTTTCCGATATTTCAATCGCGGACGCAGAAAAACAATTCAAAAACGCATCCTATAAAGAGTTCAAAGAAACTGTTGGCGAACTAGTTTGCTCTAAAATATCTCCAATTCAAGAAAAAATGAAGCTCTACTCCTGTGACAAAAAACTTCTCGAAGCAAAAATGAAAGAGGGAGCGGATAAGGCAAGAGTGGTTGCGAGGAAGACTTTGAGTAAGGTCTATCGGAAGATAGGATTTTAGTGAATAGTTGTTGTCAAAGTATTTGATGATAATTGATCGTCACTATTTATTATTCACTAATTATGTACGGCTATATCGTCCCAAACAAATCAAAATTAGAAGATGCGGAATTTCTTTATTATCGTTCGCATTATTGTGGCATTTGCAAAGCAACTGGCAAGCTTTATGGACAGTTTCCGCGTTTCACAACAAACTATGACATTGCTTTTTTGAGCGTTTTATTGCATGACTATCTTGTCTATGATGTCAAATTTGAAACGGGAAAGTGCATTTTAAACCCTGTCAAAAAGAAAGCAACAGTATGTCGAAGCGAATTATTGGAAAAAATAATCGCAGTAAATATCATTTTGTCCTATTACAAAATGATTGACGGAGTTCGAGATAAAGAAGGTTTCAAGAAAAAAGTCGCAAAAAGGTTTCTAGCAAAAGCCTATAAAAAAGCAAAACTAGTAATGCCGAGGGTCGATGAATTAGTCAATGCAAAATATGAAGCACTATTTGAACTCGAAAAACAAAATTCTTCCCAAATAGACAGGGTCACCGACACTTTCGCATCGCTCCTAGAAGAACTAGCAAAAGAGTTGCTCGGAGACAAACAGTGCGAAAATATCTTGAAATTGTGCTATAACGTTGGAAAGTTTGTCTATCTCGTCGATGCCCTTGATGACATTGACGAAGATTTCAAAAAGAAACGCTATAATCCATTTTTGGCATATTTTTCTAATCACCAATTCAAGAGTCGTGAAAAATTCTTTTTTGACAAAAAAGAAGAGATTGAATTCATGCTCGCAGTCGTGGTGAATCGTGCCGCGGAGTGTTTCAATCAAATTGTTTTTACTCAAGCTTCATCACTTTTAACAAACATAATCCACAAAGGAATGAGAGAAAAAGTCGAAGAAGTTTTGAAAAGCAAAGCAAAAATAAAAAAAGCAAGAATATAGATTGAATATGTAATATAAAATATTTAATGCGTGATGTGAAATTATTTTTCACTTTACCTATTCAGTATTAAATATTACATATTCCATAAGGAAAGCATGGCAATCAATCCCCACAAAATTTTTAATCTTGACGAAAGCGCTTCATTTGAAGAGTTTGAGTTGAAATATAAAGAACTAAAAGCAAAGTTCAGCGAAGACAGATTTTTGTCTGGTGAAGAAGGGAATCAAGGTGCGAGAAACCTTGAGGAGCTTGAACAATCTTTCAAAGAAATAAAACGTCTCCATGAAGCGAAAAAGTTCACCGAATCTCATGGTGGTGGAGATTATGCCCAAATCGACGCACTAATCAGAGCAGGAAACTACAATGATGCTCAATCATTGCTTGATGCTCATCCGGGACGTGATGCGGAGTGGCATTATCTGCAATCAATCATTTTTTATCGCAGGGAATGGATGAATGAGTCGCGCGCGCAACTTCAAATGGCACTAAACATGGAGCCATGGAACGAAAAATATAAAACAGCTTATAACCGTCTTGAGCAAATAATGGGCAGTATGAAAACCGACCCAAGAACCGTTGGACAACCTCCACCACAACAACCTCATCAAGAAGGGCAAATGTGTGGCGGAAACTCATGCATAAACTGTTGTCTTGCTTATTGCATCGCGGATTGTTGTTGCTCATGTTTGAGATGCTGTTAGCAGATAGATTGAATATTCAATTAAAAAATGAACCCTAATTCTGATTTTGAAAACCCAGACGACGAAGAGCCTCCAATAGTTTCTTCGTCCTTGAAAAAATCTATTTCAAAAAGGATAGCACTTTCCGCAGTCTGTGTTGCCCTTGCTTCTTTGATGATTGTTGTCACAAATCTCGTTCCGTTTTTCACCTTTTTCCCCCTAATGATTGTGGCGTTTTGTTTCATCATTGCCTTTGAAAAAGCAGGAATTGTTTATGGTTTTTTGACAATCATTATTTCAGTCCTAATTTCCGCATTTATCTGGCCGTTGTCTCTCACATTTTTTTTGACCGTCTTAATATTTGCGCCATATTCATTTGTCGCTTTTTTAGCAAAAAAATTAATTTTCACAAAATGGAAAACAATGCTTATTCGTATTGGAGTAATGATGATTTTTGCAAATATAGTGTTATTGTTCTGCTATCTTGTCATCACAGTTTTTGCGCTCGCCCAAGGAACAAGCTTGAACATTGAGAGTCTCTTTAGCTTGCACTATGTTTTAATTGCTTTAATTTTTATCCCAGCATTTCTAGTTTTCGACTTTGTTTCCAACCAAGCAACCATTCAAATTTCAAGGCGAATAAAAATATAAACTCAATTAAAAATGGATAATGGGGTGCAAAATTAAAAATATTTATTTTTCATGAATCGCGCATCATCTATTGTCCCCAAAAAAATTTCAATTTTGTCATGAAAATCGCTTGACAAGTCCTTCCATAATATTATAAAATGGTTGAAGCACCATGGGAGCATGGTGTTTTTTATAGTCAAAAAACTTTAAAAACCTAACTCAAAAGAATAAAAACGGAGAAACCAATCATGGCTAGTGATAAACGCGAAAAGATAACTCTTGCTTGCACTGTTTGCAAACAGCGCAACTATGACACTATCAAAAACAAAAAAAATGACCCTGAAAGAATTGAACTTTCAAAATATTGCAGATTTTGCAAGAAACACGAACCACACAAACAAACAAAGTAAGTTTGGAGCGTGAAGAGTGAAGAGTGAAATTGTTGTTAAAAAAATTATCGACAACTTCAAGCTTCAAACTCCGAACTCCACTCTTAAAAAATACGGAGTATTTTTTTATGTCTCAACAATCAAGATGGAAAAGACTTGGTGTCAAAACCAAAGCGCTTTTCGGTGAATTAAGAAAGGTAACTTATCCGAGTGCCAAACAAGTATTGAAACAAACAAGCATCGTTCTTGCAGTTGTCATATTCTTTTTGATAGTCCTAATGGCACAAGACCAGTTGCTTTTGCTTGCTTATCGCTATCTAGTCGGAGCGGACAGGCCTCAAATCAGTGCGGTGAGCCCATTGACGGAAATCGGCAACCTTTTTAGTTATGGCTTTAACTCAATAAGAAGTTTGTTTTAGTTCCAAATTTTAAAAATAAAAAACTAACAATCATTGTGCATTGTGCATTATGCATTGTGCATTAAAAAAATTATGTCACAAGAAAATTCAAAATGGTATGTTCTTCACACTTACTCGGGCTATGAAAACATGGTCAAAGACAATCTTGAGGTGGTGTTTGAGAAAAATAATATGTCCCATCGCTTGTTTGAGATTAAAATTCCAGTTGAGAATGTTGTCGAAGAGAAAGCTAGTGGAAAACGCAAGGTAGTGCAAAGGCGCATGTTCCCATGTTATGTCATTGTCAAAATGGATTATGACAATTCAATGTGGCACATGATAACCAACACACGTGGAGTAACTGGTTTCGTTGGACCTCAAGGAAGACCACTTCCACTCACCGAAGAAGAAATAAAAAGATTGAACCTTGAGCAACGTGTCTTTGAGGTTGATCTCAAAGTTGGAGAGCAAGTCAAAGTTATCTCTGGTCCGCTTGATGGTTTTGTTGGAGTTGTTGACGCAGTTGATGCGGAAAACTCAAAATGCAAAGTCACTGTCAGCATGTTTGGACGTGACACAGCAGTTGACCTTGAATTCTATCAAATCGAAAAAATCTAATCGAACACATATGCATCGCCATATTGAAACTGCATGCATTTCAGTTGATCAATTGCGTATTGTTAACACGCGCTTTCGCCATCAAAATGCCAGCCGTTCCACTATTACGCGCCTATGGATTCAACAGCAAAATAACTGTAGAGGCGGGCATTAACCGCTCGCGCAATATAAAAAAAAGT
>WQSV01000007.1 GCA_009787685.1 Bacillota bacterium | reverse complement strand
ATTAACGTTCTTAAAATCTGATATATTCAAACAACTAAAAGGCGATATCAATTCATCAGTCCTCACATTCGACAAACAAATCATGCGCGAGGATTGGCAATAAAAAGGAGATACCCATGAGCGAATGCAAAATCCTTCACATTGAAAGAGATGTCGTGAAAAAAGAGATTGTCTCTGTCGACAGAAGAGGAAGAGAAAGCAAAAAGATTGAAGAAAAACTAGAAACTATGGAAGAATTTTGCACTCGTGCTGAAAACATGGTTAATAGTTATCTGAAAGTCGGCTGGAAAATAGTTTCATCAAACTATCATGTTCCAATAGCAACAACACACTTTCCGACTGAAACGAACACTAATTGTGAAGATGCCGAATTCATCTTTGTTTTGCAAAAAACCAATAGTTAAAAAGAGCGGTATTTTATCGTTCACTAAAGCTATGAAGAAACCAATCAAATAAATAATAAAACTACATAAGGAGATAAAAAGAAAAAAATGTCAAAAGCAATTTTAACATTCAACGAAGCTTATTGCAAGGGCTGTGAGTTGTGTTTGCCAGCGTGTCCGAAAAAGGTTCTCGCTCTCGACACCTCGCGCGTCAACGCAAAGGGCTATAATCCAGTGTATTGCACTGATATCAAAAATTGCACTGCTTGTGCGATTTGTGCAATAATTTGCCCTGATAATGTTATCAAGGTTGAAAAAGAGGAGGCTGGAAAGTAGTATGGCAAAAGTATTAATGAAAGGAAACGAAGCACTGTCGGAAGCAGCGATCAAAGCAGGTTGCACGGCGTTCTTTGGCTATCCAATAACTCCACAAAATGAAATCCCAGAATATCTTTCTGAAAGAATGGAACAAGAAGGACTAGTTTTTGTTCAAGCAGAGTCGGAAGTTGCCGCAATCAACATGGTTTATGGTGCTTCTGCTGCGGGAGCAAGAGTAATGACAAGTTCATCAAGTCCGGGTATTGCTCTTAAACAAGAAGGCATTTCATACCTTGCTGGTGCAAGACTTCCGTGTTTTATCTGCTCGGTCACTCGTGCGGGTCCCGGCTTAGGCGGAATTCTCCCAGCTCAAGCGGACTATTTTCAAGCAGTTAAAGGAGGTGGAAACGGGGACTACTACACTCCAGTTTATGCTCCAAACAGCGTTCAAGAAGCGACTGATCTTGTTTTCCGTGCTTTCAATGTTGCTGACGAATATCGCACTCCAGTTCAAATGATTGTTGATGGAATGCTTGGACAAATGATGGAGCCGGTCGAGTTGAATCCACCACCGCGCGTCAAAGTTGATAAAGAACTCTATGCAACAAGCGGAAATTCTGATAAACGCAAAAGAAATATTGTGAATTCATTGAACCTCTCTGGTCTTGGACTTGAGCAAATGAATCATGAGCGTTTCCGCGACTATGAAAAAATCAAAGAGAAAGAAACTCTTTCAGAATATGATGTTCCAAAAGATGCAGAAATCGTTTTCTGTGCTTATGGTGTTCCATCAAGAATTGCAAAAAATGCAATCTCACTCTTGAAAAAAGAAGGCATTTCAGCTGGGCTGATTCGCCCGATCACTCTTTGGCCTTTTCCAGAAAAAGACTTCTTGAAACTTCCAAAAACTGTTAAAGCAGTTCTTGTCACTGAACTTTCAATGGGTCAAATGATTGAAGATGTTCGCCTAGCTCTTAATGGTTCAATCCCTGCTTATCACTATGGAAGAGTTGGAGGAGTCGTATTTGAGCCAGACGAAATAGCAGAAGAAGCAAAAAGAATCCTTAAAAAAGGGGGTAAAAAGAAGTAGAAAGCAAAAAAATTAAAAGGAAAAATGTGGTAAATTAATTTTCGTGTCGTCATTCTGAGCAAAGCGAAGAATCAACAAAGCGTAAAAAAAAATTAATTATCGTTAATTTTCAACTTTCAACTTTTAAAATTAATATGGCAACAAAAGTAATTTATGACAAATCAAAAGGCCTAGATGAAAAACCATTTCACTATTGCCCGGGTTGCGGACATGGAATTGTCCACAAACTAATCGCAGAGGTTTTGGTTGAGCTTGGCGTTTTGGACAAAACAATTTCAGTGTCTCCAGTCGGCTGTTCGGTTCTAGCATATGACTATTTCAACTGTGACGGTGTTCAAGCCGCTCATGGTCGTGCGCCAGCGGTTGCAATCGGACTCAAAAAAGCATGTCCAGACAAAATTGTTTTCTCTTACCAAGGTGATGGAGACCTTGCGTCAATCGGAACCGCGGAAACTGTTCATGCAGCTCATCGTGGTGACAACACGACAATCATCTTTATTAACAACGCGATCTACGGAATGACTGGCGGACAAATGGCTCCAACGACTCTAATCGGTCAAAAAACCAGCACTTCTCCATTCGGACGAAGCAAGAAAAATTGCGGACTTCCAATCAAGGTTGTTGAAATGCTTGCTCAAGTTCCATCAAGTCATTACCTTGAAAGAACTTCTGTTCATGATTTTGCGAATATCAGAAAAACAAAAGCCGCTATTAAAAAAGCTTTTCAAACGCAAATCGACGGAAAAGGTTTCTCAATGGTCGAAATCCTTTCTCCATGTCCAGTAGGTTGGGGAATTGCTCCAATAAAAGCAATGGACTTCGTCAAAGAGCAAATGATGCCTTACTATCCTCTCGGGGTCTATAAAGACAATGGAGAGTTGACGAAACTATCTGGAGGTGAGAAATAATGGCTAAATCAAACAAAAACGAAAGAATCAGAATTTCTGGTTTTGGCGGTCAAGGTGTTTTGACTGTTGGTCAAATCGTGGCACTTCTTCACCTTGAACATGACAGAACTGTCTCTTGGATTCCTGCATACGGCGCGGAAATGCGCGGTGGAACAACAAACTGCTCGGTCATTATTCAAGATGATGTCATTGGTTCTCCAATCGTCGCTCAAGATATTGATGTCCTTCTTGCTTTCAACCTTCCTTCACTAACTCGCTTTGAGCCATTAGTGAAAAAAGGCGGAAAAATTATCTACAACACTTCAATCATCAAAGATGCACCAACAAGAAAAGACGTAGAAGTTATTGGTGTTGATGCGACAAATATCTCAATCGCACTTGGTTCACCAAAAGTTCAAAATATGGTAATGCTTGGGGCATATCTCAAAGACCATCAATATTTTGACGAGGAAATCATCAAAAAAGTCCTCCTTATTCGTTTCGGCGAAAAAGCAGAAAAGTTGATTCCAATCAATCTTTCTGCAATACAAAAAGGAAGAGAATAACAAAAGCTGCACAACATAAATAGGAAGCATTGATGACAGTGTTTCCTATTGTGTTAGTTGCAGTTTGGAATTTAAGGATAAAAAAATATGTTTGAATACGAAGTTCTAAGGTTCACTCGTGAAAGAAAACAGTTTGAAAAGGAAGTTGAACTTAAACGAGGAAAAACAACAACAGAAACCTATGTTCAAGTAGAATTAATTGAAGACTTTTTCGAAAGAATCAAACAAACTCTTAATTATTTTGGAAATGAGGGCTGGCAGGTTGTTTCAACAAACTATGCAATGCCTATTCAAGGGAATGTGGAGTTGTCTGTGGGGAATGGTTTTGCATCATATTCAGAAACCGATTGGAATGAAGTGGAGTTTGTTGCAACATTGCAACGAAACAAAATCGACTAATCTTAAATTGATAAAAAAAGGTCGAAAGACTTCCTCTGGCATGAAGTTAGTCAGAGCAGGGGGAATGTTCATATCAACATCCTTTCAATAGGAGGGTTGACGATCCAACCTTGAAAAACAAACGAAATTAATGAAGGTTTTTTTTAACAAGGTGATTGTGGCATAAGCGTCATTGACGCAAAGGAGAAAAAATTTATGAACACTTATTGTGGAAATTGTGGAAGAGAAAATTTGGAAGATTCAAATGCGTGTGCTGGTTGTGGAATGGCAGTTGGCTCAAACAAGCCAGCAAAAGAAAAGATTTCAGGCGGAGTCTTCGGAAATGACGGAAGAGCTTGTAACTTTATGGGTATTGTTTCAATCTCGTTTGTTGCACTTTTGTCGGCAATATCAGTGATTATGGTATTCGTGTCACTCGCTCTTGGAAGGCCAGTTGCAGTTTATGGAATTGCTTCATTCTATGTCTTGGCAATGCTTTTCTGTGTTTCATTCCTTAAGATGCTTCTTGCGAAAATTGATTCGAAACCAATTAAAATGCTGTCCTATATCAGTATTATTGTCATTTTTGCAACCGCATTAATTCTTGGAATATTGGCAGTTATAACAGCAGTCACAACCGCAGGCTAAACAAAAAACTTCAAACAGAACAGGCAATGACAAAAAGTCAGTGCCTGTTTTTTGTTTCCAACTCAGACAATATCCAAGTCATTTCAAGTGATTTGAAAAAAAATCGTAATAATTTACGCTTTTTTTAATTTTTTTAAAATTATAACCTTAAAAACCCTTGACAAGGGTCTTCGACCCCTTTTTGTGAGGGTGTTTCTAATAATAGCAATCTCCGACAAAAGTATTGAAGATACTTGACAAGGGTCTTCAATACTATTGTCGGATATTGCTTGAACTAGTAGTGCCCATCGAAAGGGTCGAAGACATTCGTCAACAGTCTTCGACTGCTTTGTCGGGTTCTGCGTATATTTGCACTCTCCGTCAATAGGGTCGATGACCCTTGTCAACTGTTTTCAACAGTTTTGTTGGAAACTGCTACTACATGAAACAATCCCAACAAAGGCATCAAAGATGCTTGACAATGCTACATTTAGGGAGTATAATACTATTTATTATGATAAACAGAGAATTCAAGAAAATTAATGTTAAGCCATCACTGCTAGGTTTTGGATGCATGAGGTTTCCATGCCACGAGGGTGGAGCGGTCGACATCGACAAGACTCGTGAGATGATTCATTATGCTCATTCGCAAGGAGTGAACTATTTTGACACTGCTCCAATCTATCACGACATGGGAAGTGAAAGGGCGCTGAATGTTATTCTCAACGAATTGCCAAGAGACAGTTTCTACTTCGCGACAAAAATGCCGGGTTGGAATGTTAAAACCCTTGACGATGCAAAGAAAATCTTTGACGAGCAACTTGAAAGATGTGGGATGGGGCATTTTGATTTTTATCTTTGCCACGCTTTGTCGCGCTCAAATGTCAAAGTTTATCAAAAATTTTTGTTGGATTTCTTGGTCAAAAAACAACAAGAGGGACTCATTAAGCGTCTTGGATTTTCTTTTCATGATGACAATGCGGAACTAAAACCGATTATTGATATGCATGATTGGGAATTTTGTTTGCTTCAATTGAACTATTACGATTGGCACAAAACGAATGCGCAAGAAATCTATGATATGGCAAAAGAGAAAGACTTGCCGATTATTGTCATGGAGCCAGTTCGTGGAGGTTCGCTTGCGACTCTTAATAAAAAAGCACGTGATATTTTGACGGAAGCAAAGCCAGAAAACTCGGTTGCTTCATGGGCGCTCAGATTTCTCTATGATTTGCCACAAGTTTCATCTGTCATCAGTGGCATGTCAACTCTTGAGCAAGTGAAAGACAATCTCAAACATGTCAAAAATTATCAACCACTCTCTAATATTGAACATGAAACGATTAAAAAGGCATTGACTGCATTCGCTGAACACAAATTTATTCCATGCACCAATTGCAACTATTGCAATGTTTGTCACAATCAAATTAATATTGGTCTCGTTTTCACGTTATACAATGAATATGTCAAAGACGGAGACCATTTGAAGTTTGTCAACGCAATAAAACGCGCGAAATCAAACATGCCAGAATTTTGCAACTCTTGCAAAGCATGCGTTTCGCGTTGTCCTCAAAAAATTGATATTCCACTAGAATTGCTTTCATTAAAAGTTTAAAACATCAACAAGTGAACAAACTGTTAATAATTTGAAAACAAAAAAACAACTAGAATTGTTGAGAAAAGTATTGACAAATGATATATTTTAGGGTATAATACTTTTGATTAATTATGTTGTTTTGAATTTTTAACGACAAAAATCACAATGTTGGTAAGATAACACTTGCCACAATTTTGTGTTTTTTGTGGTTTTTTATGTATAATAATTATGTATAATAATAATAACATCATAATTTAGATTTTTCAGGTCTATGCAATGATATCAAAATTGCAAAAGGAGAAAAAAATGAAAAAAATGAAAGGACTAAAGTTGCTGACTGTCTTCGCATTTGCACTCATGCTTGCATTGAGTGTTTTCATGCTTACAGCTTGCCCAAATCCAGACACAACTTTCTATGTCACATTTGACACAACCGTCGCAACAGTGACTGAATCAGACCTCGAACTTCGAGAGGGTGATTCGTTTGTTTTGCCAAACACTGAAAGAAATGGCTATGTTCTTCTTGGTTGGCAAATTAATGCAGTCGGAAGAGCGCGCACGGGTGGAACTCGTCTTTATTGGGGTGACCACAACACTCAAGCGGGCGATACTTTGAATTTACGTGCTGTTTGGAGAGCTGCTGAAAGAACAATGGCTGTTCCACAAGGACTGGTGGCTAATGTTGCGATTGTTAACTGGAGCGCAGTTCCCAATGCTTTTAATTATGAATTGAGAGTCGGTTTGGGTGCAAGTCAGTTTACTCATATTGTCAACAGAACTTCTTATGACCTAAGAGATATTCCTGCTTTTAATGCGCTTGCGACAGATGTCAATCATCCTGTTGCTGTTCGCGCTCTTGGTGGGGTTCGCGATGGAGTAATTTATAATTCAAGTGCTTTCTCATCTAATGTTAATGTCATGAGAAGATCAAATCAAGTTGACGAAGTTATTGCAATGATTCGCGGACTTGAAAATCTTGAACTCAATATTTCTCACGGAAGGGCTCCTCATGGTTTTGTTTACGTGGCAAGAGCGGGGCTTGATGCACTTGATGCGAACCAACGCGCTCAAGTTGGTGCAGATGTTGTTGCAATATTGACTGCAGCTGAAGCAGAGATGGAAGTTCTGATCGAAGAGTTTATCGCCGCAACTATTGCGAGTTTGATTGACCTTGGTGGGGAATATCCAAGTTTTACTCTCGCAAATCTTGATGCTCACATTTTAAGAGTGAACAATATTGCCGCATTTCGTGAAGTGTTCTTCGGGTTCGGAATCAACATTGAAGAAACAATTCCAGCAGAAGCCCTTGCAATACTTGTGAGAGCAGAAGCGCGTATTGCAACTCTTCAAGGCGACAGACGCGTTGAAACTCTCAATAACTTAATTGAGAATGTTTTGCCTGTCTATGGCACAGAAAGACATGCGGACGTTGATAATATAGTTTATGCTCAGAATATGTTCACTAATGTTTTGATTGACTCACTTGAGAGAGCGCGCATCACATCAGCAAATCAAACAAGATTGCAACAACTTAACCAAAGAATCGCAAGAGTTGTTTTGCCATCACCAAGCATTGGCGTTCAGTCTTTTGAAATGACAATCAGTGATTCAAGTGGTGACTTTATTTTGAGTTCAGTTGGTCAGCCAACACAAGGACATCCAGTTTTGATTGGGACAGAGCTTGTTCCTCAGCTCGTTGCGGTTCAGCCATACTTCATTGTTGAATTGCTTGTCAGCCCACTTAATACTGTTGTTGGTGCAAGCCACACGGTCGAGTCGGGAGTGACAATTTTCTCGTTCAATCCTATTCCTCAAAGGCTAATAACAATCAACGAATTTCCAAGACACGGTATTCAAAGAAACTCTCTTGTTTTGAGTGTTGGATCTCAAAATTTGGATGTTAGCGATATTAACAATATTCCAAGAGTTTCACAAGGTGAAACACTAACAATTTCTTGGATTGTCGAAGAATATTATTCATCGGAACTGAGAATAAACGGCGAACTTATCACGAGCGTTCCATCAACGAGTGGACTCCAAACTCATAGTTTCGTTGTGTCTGGGGATTTCACTATTAATCTTTCAACTTCAACTAATCACATTAGAGTCTATGTTGGCGAGGTTGATCCAGCGATTAATTTTACTGCATATTTCTCAATCGGAATAGTTCCGGAAGCACAAAGAATTGACTTAAGGGATGTTGGTCATGTCATGATTCTTCCAGAAGAATTTGCTGACGTAAGAATCTATGTTGAGTGGAGCTGGACTAATGTCGAGGGATATTATGCTTCAATTAGATTAAACAACGACACTGTCTTTGTAGGTGACGACAACGGATTTGGTGGTCGCTATGCCATAATTACTGTTCCAGAAGAAGTGGAAGACGCATTTGACCTTGAGCTTTCTGCAAGAATGGTCAAAGTCATGGATGGAGGTCGTTTTGACTTCCTTGAGTTTCAACATTGGGCTGCTTTGTTTGGAGCAGGAAACCCAGAAGCGTTTGTGACGAGTCAGATCGACCATTTGTGGGCAATTTTGGACGCTTTCGGATTCTATGAATCAGAGCAGGATTTCTATATTGATGTCAAACTAAACTCTGAATTTCGAGTTTCTGGACAAGAAATTATTTGGTATGTTGACAACACGGAAGGTTTTGTTGCCGGCAGACCTCAAGAGTTGATTGAGTTTGGTCGCTCAGCATTTGAACTAATTCCAATTGCAGGCTCAAATCCAGCGATATATGAAGTTGTTATTTCAGATAGAATGATGCTTTTGAGTGTTATTTTGGAACTCTTCGGTGACGCAAGATTAACCTACACTCCGTCAACTGGAATACTAATGTTTTATCCGCAATACAGCACTTTCTTCGTTGCATTTGATTATGCATATAGAGTTATGTTTGAAAGATACACTGTTGCGGAAGTCAGACAAGGCGGATTCGGACATTATCAAAACCTTATAACGGAAGAAATGCCAGTTGGAGTTGGTAATTCGCTTTTGGAATTTATTGCTCATTTTGCACTAGAGGAGTACAATGACAATCCTGCAATTAGAGCGCTTATTGCTCCATTCCTTGCAACAAATAATAATGACAGGTTCATGGCTGCGATTGCTTTTGCTGAAACGAGACTTGAGTTGTATTCAAGCATGTTCTTCGTTGTTGAAGATGACATTATTCACCTTCATTTCAACAGAACAAGAGTTGCTTCATTCCAAATTGATGAACTTATTAACGTTCAAGGAAGAAGATATGATATCAACCTAATCGGGATTAATGGTGCAACATTACCAGAAGGAATGTCACTTCTTTGGCATCACACCTACCGTTCTATGTCAATAGAAGTTGTTGGTATTGCTGGACTTCCTTATATTATCAGATTTGCTCCGCGCGAAGGTTTTGTTCCAATCGTTGAAACTCGTCAAGCAGAAACACCAACAGTTACTGTTAGTGGAAATGTTGCAAGCTGGGAAGCTGTTGCTGGAGGTTATGGCTTCAGAGTCTATATCAACGGAAACTATGTCAGAACTCTTGATAATGAAACAAGAACAATAACTGTTGATTTCATGTTCCCGGGAACAAACCCTCAAATTCAAGTTGTTGCAATCGGTGCGGGTGAACTTCCTGAAAATGGTGAAGCGGTTATTCACACTGATTCGCAAAAAAGTATTGCTCAAACGCTAACAATTGCAGACATCACATCGGGTTATTCAAAGATTTTTATTGAAGATGTTCCTCTGGGTGTTGCAAACCTTGTTGTTTCAAGCTATGATAACGGAATCCAAGGCGCAATAGTCAATGATGATGTGGTTGAAACGGGAAGTGATATTCACATTGCTTTCACTGTTCTGATGAACTTTAGAGCAACTTTGATTGTCAATGGAAACCCAACTGTTTTTAATTCTGGTGCTAATACTCTGGTTTTGGAAGTCACTTCTCACACAAGAATTGAGTTCACGGCTGAGCGTTTGTTTGCTGTTCAAATTGGAGAAACGGCTTCTTCAATCGTCTTGACTGTTCAATATGCTTTGAATTATGTCGATGGCAACTCTAGAGCGAATTTGACAGATGCTATCACTGTGACTGAAAGTGAACTTCTAACAATGACATTGTTCTTCAGATGGACTTGGACTGGAGCTGCGACGCACATGTCTTCAATTCTCATAAATGGAGAATACACAGTTGTTGGAACATTGAATAGCGGTGCATTCTATGGAAGGTTTGATGTTGAAACTGGTTCTAATATCAACATTGAAGGAGTTGTCAGTGCAAGAATGCTTGATGGTGGATTTAATTTTGGAGTCTTTGCATTGTGGGGACCTCGATTCACACAATATTTTGAAGGAACACACACTGGCTGGATTGTTCCTCCAACATTAGATTCTACTCAATTCGTAATCAATAGATTCCTCTCCGATGTAATGGGAGAAACTTTGTCAAGAGGGGAAACCGACCCTTATGTCAGTAAATATTTTGTTTCGAGTTTCGGCTTTAATGGTCAAACGATAACATGGTTTATTGACGGAAGACCTCACAGAACAACTACCTTTACTCTAAGACCTCTTGCAGATGTGACAGGTATCTATGATATTATTCTTCCAAGGTCATTCCTTTCTTGTCATCTTTCGGGTCAAGAACTTGGAGTGTTGAGATTCCACAGTGCAACAAATGAATTGAGATTGTTCCCATCTTTGGCTGGAGTAAACCCTCAATACATGATCGTTTTCGGTAGAGCGCCTGCTCAAAGAAGGTTGCAATTCCAAAACAGCTTCTGGGTATGGCTTGGTCAAAACCAAGGTGCTTCAGGAACAACCTCTGAAATTGCTAGTCTTTTCTTGGTTAATCCTCCATACAACATGAGCTTGGAAGAAGCATATGAATACCTCAACCAATTTAGGGAGTTCAATATTTATCATGAATTTGGACGTCTTGGAACAAGAGACGCGGGCGGAAATGTACTTTGGTTTGCTTATTTCAGAAATCAAAATGGATTCCTCACTTCTGGAATTTGGAATCATCTAAGAAATGAAGGGTTCAATGTTCTGGGTGCTGAAATGGATTCTAATGGAATGTTGTGGCTATTGACCTCGCATGGTTGGCTGGAAGCATTGTTCAATTAGTCTGGTTCAAAAAAATAAAAAAGTTATATTTCGACAAAATACCTCATACATTTAGTGTGAGGTATTTTTCTGTGGAAAACTAGAATTGTTGACATAGTACAATTTTAGTTTAGCGTTGAATTTTGACTCAAAAAAGTGAGGTGTTTTTTTATGAAGAAAGCAAAAGTAGCAATAATATTTGTGTTTGCAATGATGTTCACTTTCGCACTTATTGGTTGCGGAATCAATGTTTCAAGGTTTGAAGGGAACATTTCAGAAAAACGTGTTAATGTTTTCGTTGGTGAGATTGAAGGATTGAAAGTTCAAGCAATAACTGGACAAAAGGAAGAACCATTTCTTTTGGATGGAACGGCAACTGGAATGCAAGATTTCACTCTAATAACAATTGAGCCGAGCGAATTTTTGGGAACGGTCGAATTTTCTTATCGTGTTAAAATAGGAGAAAATGAATTCTCTGGAGAATTTGTCCCACACCCATTTGGAAAAACCTATTCAACAAATATCGACATGGTTTCAAATGTCAAAACAATTACTCTGTTTGTTCAGAGAGGTGAGGGGGAGGAAAGAGAAGTTGTTTTGACATCTGTTCTGACAGAAGACATGATTGACTACTACAAAGCACTCTCAATCGCCGCAAACAGACTCGACAAACAAATTAATAGCTTAACGACTAATGGAGTATTGAATGCTGAAATTTATGTGAGGCTAATGGCAAATCCAATCGACAACACTGGCGGTTTCTTTTGGTATGTCGCGTTTTTAACGCCAGAAGGTAACCTTTATGCCGTCCTAATTGATCCAGTAAGCATGGAAGTTGTTGCAGTGAGAGATTAATTTAAGCGAAGAGTGAGAAAGGTGGTGAGTGAAATGTGAAGAGGTTGAAAGTGAATAGTTGAAATAAGGATAGAACTTTTCGGGCTCTCAATGTTTGTCCCTAGATTTTTGATGAGTAAATAAAAAATTGCAGGAGAAGCGTTAAGAGCCCGTTTAATTTTAATAATATCGCCAAACTCTAAATCCGCACCTCAAACTCCAAACTCTAAACCCCACTAAAAATCGCTTGCATACTAAAAAAAAATAGTGTATACTACAACCATGCAAAAAAGAAGAAGCTTGGTTTATAGAATCACAATGGGTAAGGATAATTTGCCTGATTTCACTCCAGACAAACTCCCCGGAACTCGTTTTGCGCTTTTCAAAGATGTGTTTTTGAGGCGACTTGGAGTCATGTTTAGACTTAATATGTTGGTTCTTTTGTTCGCCCTGCCATTAATCGGGGTGATACTTTATTATGTTCTCACGGGTCTTTTTGACAATTCAATGATTCCCCATGCTGGGAATGTTGGCATTGGTTGGCCAATTATTCCAGATATTGGACTAATGGTCTCAACTCTTGAATATTCAAGACAGCTAATGCTCTATGTTTTGATGATTCCATCAATCATTATTTTGACAATTGGTCTCGCGGGTGGTTTTTATGTCATGAGACGAATTGTTTGGGGAGAAGGGCAAACAGTTTTTGTTAATTTTTTCCGTGGAATCAAAAAGCACTTTATTCCATTTTTGATTGCTGGTGTTGCCGCGAGTGTTATTGTTTTCGCATTGATGATGAATATCACCGCTCATGTAGGAGGGATGATTCCGCCCGCGGTGAGTATTATTGGAATAATAGCAACAGTTATTTTGGCTACACTTTTTGCATTAATGCTTTTGTTCTATGTCACTCAAGCTGTGACCTACAAACAAAAAATCGTCAACCTAGTCAAAAACTCATTCTTTTTGGCTCTTGGACTTGTCCCTCAAACAGTCATAATGCTCATTTTTAGTGCTGTCCCTTTTGTTCTTTTGGCACTTCTTAGTAATGTTGGAATGATTTTCATGATTATCATAATGGTTGTTATGATGGTTGGTTTTTCTTATCTCATTTGTATTTGGACGGTTTATGCTCATTGGGCATTCGACAGATTTATAAACGGCAAAATTGAAGGCTTTGAAAAAAATAGAGGCATGAGACCGAACGCAGATGAGAAAAAGGAAAAAGCGAAAAAAGAGAAAGAAAAAAGGAAACTTGAAGACATCTCAAGTATTGATGAGGGCTCAAGCATAACACCGCTTGGAGCGAGTTTTTCAAGAACAGATTTGGCAAAACTTCAAGACGAAAAAGCAACAGTGAAACAGGAAATTGATGCCGAATTTACACAAAACGACGAAATAACTGACAATAGTAGCGATGCAATTGTTTTGGAAGAGGGTGAAATTGTCGAAAATATTAGTGAGGCGAATGAAAATTCAACATCTTCTCAAAACAAACCAAAGTCAAAATCTAACTACAAATTCATTTCAAAAAAGAAAAAATAGATGGGCAAAATCACCAAATTCAACACTAATCCCGAACACTATTATAACCTTGCAATTGACAAGGCTGAAAACGGGGAATATCTTGTTGCACTCGAATATTTGTCGCGTGCAGAACGCTTGGCATATGCTACTGACAAGTATAATTTGGCGTGTGTTGATTTTCTAAATTTCATTCAAAGTGCCCGTTTTGGTCCAAGTGATGGAATTGTGATGGGCATAAGGTTTGAAAGAAGTGAAATTTATGCGAGACTAGGATTTTTTGATGATGCAAATAAAGAGCTTTTCAAAATAGCATCTGATGAATTTTCTCATGATGAAATTTTCTATTGTCTCATCAAAAACTTTATTTTAATGGACATGACAAAGGAAGCAGCGTATTACTTAAATCTTGGTCTTGATAAAGGTGTGCTTGATGAATTAGATGGCTTTGGGCCAATTGATATTGAAGAGGTTGCGAAACAAAACACTCTCCGTCTTGTCGGGCCAACAGGTGCGGAACACTCACTAAATGCCGCAAAACAACTTGCTCTTTCTGGCGAAAACAAAATGGCTAAAAAAATTCTTCTCGACATCAAAGAGGGAACAAAAGAATATTCGGATGCATTAAGAGGGCTGATTCGCATTTCGTTTGACGAAAAAAAGTATGACGAGGGAATGGAGTTCATCGAAAAGGCATTAGAAAAAAATGATAAAGATGCAGATGTTCTCTTGACAAAAGTTTTAGGATATGAACTTTTGGAAAAAAAGGAAGAAGCACAAAAACTGCTAGAGGAAATCGACAAACTTAATTTTGATGATATTGATGCCTATGCAAAGTTGGCAACGAGATCAGCAGTAAGAGACGATGCGCGAAGAGTGAAATTGTTTTCTGAAAAAGTATTAAAAGAAGTTGAATTTGACAAAGAAATGCTTGTTTTGAATGCTCTTGCGAATCATAATCTTGGAAACAAAGCCCAAGCAAAAAATGCAATAGTAAAAGCATGCACAGTCTTCCCAAATGATTACAATATTTTCTTTTTTGCGAAAATAATAGATAGTGAGGAGCATGTCAAAATTTCAATGTCAACAGAACTTCCGTTGTCTTTGCAAAAAAGTTTGATTAAAAGCGTTGAAGATGCACTCAAAACAATAAAAGATGAAGGTGAGTTCATTGAAATGATGATTGAGAACGATAAATTCAGAAATGCTGTTTTTTGGGGTTTTTTCAATTCAAATTCAAACTTGCAACACTATCTTGCGGACTACCTGTCGAACCATGGAACAATCGGCTATACAATGGTTACAGACTTTCTTATTGACACAACAAAGCCAATATCTTTGAAAAAAACAATATTTCTCAATATCTTGAAAAGAGGAGTTGTTCAGTTTATTAATGTTGTTAATAACCATCAATTCACTTCATTTTATGTCAAACCACCAAAGTTTACCCAAGACAAAACGATGCTAGATGCTTATCACACTGTTTTTGCTTCGCTCGCATTCATTCAACAAGGATTTGAGAAAAAGCTAAAAGCAACATTTAAAAAGGTGGTGGAAGCAACAACAATTGAATCAAAGAAGAAAAAACCCAAAGTTCATCTTAATGCAATCGCAGCGGTCATTGCTCACACCTCTCGTCTTAATAAAATATTTTTTGATATTAATGGTTGTCTTGAAATATTTGGGTGTAGTATGGAAGATTTTATGTTATATCACAATCAGATGACGAAGTCGGTTGAAATAAAAAAGTTGTCGAGAAAAAAAGCTCTCTAAGTTCAAAAAACTCATAGTAATTTTTCAAAAATAATTGCAAAAAAACTCTTGCAATTATTTTTGAATTGTGCTATACTCGTAAACGATATTATTGCGATTAAGCAATGTAAGGAGAAGAAAAAAACATAAGATGCTAGATTTTGACAAATTATTTGAAGCTCATTTGGTGAATTATTTCAACGAAAATGAGGACAAGTTTTCATCGGTCGCTGAATTTGAAGCGGAAGTTCCGAACATCTATCTTGAATGGTCGCAAAGTCCGTCGGATGCTCTTGGCGGCTTAACTCCGCACAGTTTTTTTGAAAACATCGAAAAACCAGAGGAACTACTTAGTATTTTGATTGGAACCTCGGGGAATGAAACCAACCCATGTTCGCTTTTGCTTGACAGAATTGTTTGTGTTAAAGAATGTGTTAGTGGTTTATTTGATATTCTAAATGGAGAATATCTTGAAAAGCAGAAAACAATAGCTGCTCAGCTTCTTGTTGAAATGGACGCGGTCAAAAACGCTAGCCAAGAAGAGAAAGACTTTATTGGTGAGCTATTGGAATCTGAAGAGGTTTAAATGATAACTTTAAAAAATGTCCAAGATTGTCTTGAAATTCAAACCCTAATTAATGCTGCGAATGACAATCTTGAAGTAATGGGCTACACTGAGCATGGAATGCGTCATGTTTCCTATGTTTCAAA
Source organism: Bacillota bacterium (assembly GCA_009787685.1). Classification (GTDB taxonomy): domain Bacteria; phylum Bacillota; class Clostridia; order Christensenellales; family Pumilibacteraceae; genus WRAY01. Next base: position 4,135 of record WQSV01000007.1, on the reverse strand, counting down.
AAATGCAGCAATGGTTTTAGAAGAGCTTGGCTATGATGAGAGAACTGTTGAGCTTGCCGCAATTGGCGGTTTTATGCATGACATTGGAAATATGGTCAATCGCCACAATCACGGTTTGACCGGGGCTCTCATGGCATATGAAGCGTTGCTTCGAATGGGAATGTGCCCGAAAGAGGTTGTGAAAATCACTGCCGCGATTGGAAACCATGAAGAAGAGACGGGAACACCTGTCAGCGAAGTTGCAGCCGCGGTTATTATTGCGGACAAGTCTGATGCCCATAGAACTCGTGTGAGAAGAAAAAGTTTTAACAAAGACGATATTCACGACAGGGTTAACAATGCCATAAAGAAAAATTTTCTTGCGGTCGACAAAGAAAAAAGGGTAATCAGCCTTTTTATCTACATGAACAAAACAAGCGCGATTATGGAGTTTTTGAAAATCTATCTTTCGCGCATAATCTTGTGTGAAAGGGCTGCGACATACCTTAATTGTGCTTTTGAACTTGTCATTAATGATAAAGTTATCAACAAGCATTCAGTCTAATCAATCAAAAAAAATTTTCAAGACTTTTCATAAGCCTTATGGAAATGATTGACATAACACAAATTTATTACTATAATATCTAAATAGTGTCACACAATTTTGTGTGGCTTTTAAAAAGAAGTGCGATTGATGAAGATGTTTCTTTTCACACAACAATTGTGTCAGAAACGTCATTGACGCAAAGGAGCAAAGAAAAAACAAATGGTAAAAATCAGACTAACAAGAATGGGAGACAAAAAATCACCGTTTTACAGAGTTATCGCCGCGGACGCAAGAGCGCCAAGAGACGGAAAGTTCCTTGAAATTTTGGGAACTTATGACCCATTGAAAAATCCGGGCGAACTAAAGCTTGATGTTGAATTGGTGAAAAAATGGCTTGCAAACGGGGCTCAGCCAACTGACACAGCAAGAGCGCTTTTGGAAAGAGAAGGCTTGATTGAGAAAAAAGCGAAGCCAGCAAAAACAAGTGCTGTTAAAAAATCAAAATCTGAGTAATTGGACTTTTTGAGCAGTTAATAGTTTAAAGGAGTGCCAATGGTTGATTTAGTGAAATTTATGCTTGAGGGCATAGTTGATGACAAAGATGCAATCGTTGTTAATGTCAGCGAAGGCGAGATTTCCATAACCGTTGCTAAAGATGACATGAAAAAAGTCATTGGAAGAAGTGGCAGAACTGCGAAAGCAATCCGAACAATAGTAAGAGTTGCTGCCGCGAAAAACGGCGAAAAATATAACGTCAATATTTTGGAAGTCCAACAGTAATTAGAAGTTATTTTTGGAGTTTTTGGTGAACTTTGATTGATTGTGAACAAATCAAAAGCATCAAAAAAACTTGGAGGAGTTTTTCATCAATGACACCATTTTTGATTGGACAAGTGTTGAAGCCACAAGGCATTAAGGGAGAGCTGAAGGTAAAATGTCTTTGCGATGTTGTTTCTTTTGCTGAAATTGATAGTATTTTTGTGGGAGAAGAAAACAAGCTTCTTAATGAACAGAAAATCAAAAACGCAAGGCTCAATGAAAAAGGCTTTGCGTATTTGCAGTTATTAGGGGTCGATGACAGAAATTCTGCAGAAGCTTTTAAGGACAAGTTAATTTTTATTGACGAAGAGAATGTTCCGAAGCTTGAAGACGGAGTTTTCTTCATCAAGGATTTGATTGGTTGCGAAGTGTTCTTTGATGGTGGTGAAAAAATAGGCATTATTAGTTCAATAGACGATTTTGGTTCAGCAGATGTAATAACTGTGAAAAACGAAAATAAAGAATTGCGTTTTCCTCATCTTGAAAAAATTGTGAAAGAAATTAACATCGACAAAAAACAGTTTATTGTCATCAAAGAGGAGTTCAATCAAGTGGTTGTTGATTAATACCTCTTGATTGATGGCTTCAATATTTTTGCGAGATATTTACGTAGTAGCAGAACTAGACAAAGCAATCGAAGTGTTGACAAGGGTCTTTGATTCCTCTGATGGGGAATTACTAGTCAAAAAATTGCTCACAAAAGTATAAAAGATACTTGACAAGGGTCTTCGACCCTCTTGACGAAGAGTGCAAATAACGCAGAACCCAACAAAGCAGTCGAAGACTGTTGACAAGGTTCTTCGACCCCTTTGTGAGGATGTTTCTAATAATAGCAATCTCCGACAATAGCATCGAAGATGCCTGACAAGGGTCTTCGACCCTCTTGACGGAGAGTGCTAGTTCAAGCAGAACCCGACAGAGCAGTCTAGGACTGTTGTCAAGGGCTTTCAGCTTGTTTGTGAGAGTTTGTTTTTACTAAAAATTCTCCGACAAAGGCATTGAAGATGCTTGACAAAAGTTTCAAAAAATGCTATTATGTTAGTCTAGTTTGCTAAAGATGCAACTAGAGTGCAGTGTATGTTGCAAGGAGAGAAAGAGAAATGATAATATTAATAATAATTGGACTAGTGTTGTCACTTGGCGGAGGAGCGTTGCTTTCACTGTTTATTGGACTTCCATTTCAAGATTATTCGCTCTATGGACTAGAGGGCTTTTTAGTCACAGCTGGGTTTTATGCTGTTATTTTGATGATTCCATTCATGATAGCACTTCTAATCATGGCAATAGTTAAAAGACGCGCGAAGCCTCAACCGACTGATCCGAGAGTTATTGAATCACTTGAAAGACTTGAATTAACAAACCAAAAGAACGCAATGGAAATGAAGGGAAGCGTTGAAGATATTAGAAGAACAATTGAGTCGAAATCTGTTGCAGTTCTTGAGCAAGAAATCGGCTCAATGAAAGAGTTGCTTGCAGCAACCCTGCAAGAAGCAATGGAAACAAATGAAACTGTTCCATTGCTCAAAAAAATGAATGCGGAAATTGAACTTTCAAAAACGAATTTGGCAGTTTCCCTCAAAGAAAAAAATGCAAAATTGACAGCACTTTTTATTGAAAATGAGAAGTTGGAAAAAAACAATTATGCATTGAAAAAAATGATTGAAGATGCAATCAATCCATATTGTCTTGAAAGAAACACAGAAAAATTTGACAAGACAGCTGATTGCAGAGCAGACTACCAAGGAGAAAAGAAAGAAGCTGAACTCAATTTCTAACCACTTTCAATAAAACCTAAGTTGGCAGCATTTTTGAATGTTGTCAATTTATGTTTTTCAAATGGGTCTTTAGCATCTTGACCGAGGCTTTTTAAACAGACTTTCTTTATAATAAGCAATTGAAAATTATTGAAAATTGTTGGCTAATGACGCGAGATGACAACCAACGCAATAGATAATAAACACATGAAAATGGCATTAGCATTGAGCAAGAAAGGATTAGGATTTGCAAACCCTAATCCGCTTGTTGGCTGTGTTATTGTCAAAAACAATGAGGTTATTGGCAAGGGTTTTCACAAAAAATATGGCGAAAATCATGCGGAAATTAATGCATTGAATAGTTGCAAAGTGAGCGCAGAAGGAGCAACGGTCTATGTTACTTTGGAGCCGTGTTGTCATTTTGGAAAAACTCCACCATGCACAGACGCACTGATAAAAGCAAAAGTCAAAAGAGTCGTTGTTGCAATGATTGATCCCAACGCAGCGGTTTCTGGAAAAGGAGTTGAAAAACTCAAAAAGGCTGGGATTGAAGTTAAAATTGGAATTTTGGAAAGTGAAGCAAGAAAAATTAATGAAAAATTCTTAAAGTTTATCACAACAAAAATGCCATTTGTCCTTTTGAAATCAGCAATGACTTTGGATGGAAAAACTGCGACAAGAACTAATGATTCAAAGTGGATTTCATGTGAAAAATCCAGAGAAATTGTTCAAAAACTAAGGCATGAATATTCTGCGATTATGGTTGGAATTGGAACGGTATTGGCTGATGACCCAGCACTTAATGCTCGAATAAAGGGTGGAAAAGACCCTGTAAAGGTTGTTGTTGACTCTAAGCTAGAAATACCAATCTCATCAAAGCTCTTGAGAACAAATGCGAAAGCAATCATTATCACTTCATTTGGTTGTGATGAAGAAAAGAAAATTGAGCTTGAAAAACTGGGTGCAGAAGTCCTAGTGTTCAATTCAACGGATGGAGTGATTTCATTCAAAGAAATAATGATATGTCTTGGAGAAA
>WQSV01000006.1 GCA_009787685.1 Bacillota bacterium | reverse complement strand
ACTTTTTTCATGCATCTCATCAAAACGCAAAGGAACAAAAATATTTTCCAAGTTAACTTTAACAACACCCTTTTCGTTATCTGTCGGCATTCCATCAAACTGAATATGCCCTAATTCATTTTTCAAATAATCAAAATAACTCTCTTTTGCTTTTTTTATTTTTTTTTCAATCGCTTCTTCTGGAGTATGCTCTTTGTTTAATAAATTTAGATTCTTAAACTTTTCAAAACCGTGCAACTCCTTCGCCAACTTTCCAACAAGCGATTTTCCATCAGCATGAACAAATGCACAATGAGTCGGAGAAATCCCGTCGCTGTTTGAAAAATAAAAAACCCATATCCACCCATTTTCACAAGCACACAAATCAACATTTTCCAATATCTTCATTTCAGCCATTAATAATGGCGCCAAGTCAACCATGGCTTGTTCTATTGAAACAAGTATTCGACCATTAATAAGCTCATTGACTATTGTTTGAGAGTCAATCAATATGACACTGCTTCCTCCCGCTTCGCTTTCTTGTTCTTTCTCTGTCTCGGTGAAACCAGACAAAGAAACATAATACCCAACAGCGTCTATACCTTCCCTATCTTCTCTTTTTTCTTTTTCAACAACAAACGCACCTCGAAACTTATTAACCTCGCCTCCCCCAATCTTTTTTTGCTCAGCTTTGCATTCTGCTATTGCAATCTTTTTCTCGTGCCTGTGATAAGCTTCAATATCGATTTCTCGTCCAGATTTGTGAATGTTCAATCGTGGCTCACCAAAACCAACAGAGTGAAAAAAATCCGCCATCAATCGGCCAAACAAATCTCCTTTTTTGTTTGAAGCCTTTTCCAAAATTTCAATATTGCGAAACTTAGTTTTCGTTTTCATCATCGCCACAACCTCCCAAAAAACAAACTTTAAATCATCTAAATTATACCACATACACCAAACATTGTCAACTGTTTTCAACTGTTTTGTCGAGTTCTGCATATATTTGCACTCTCCGTCAAAAGGGTCGAAGACCCCCCTTGTCAAGCATCTTTAATACTTTTGTGAAAGATTACTATTACTAAAAATCCCCCAACAGAAGAGTTGAAGACCCTTGTCAAGGACTTTCAGCCCTTTTGAAGGGAATTGCTATTACTTGAACTTCTCCGACAAAGGCATCAAAGATGCTTGACAAGGGTCTTCGACGCTCTTGACGCTGAATGCGAGTGCAAGCAGAACCAGACAAAGCAGTCGAAGACTGTTGACAAGGGGTCTTCGACCCGTTTGATGCTGAATATGAATGCAAGCAGAACCCGACAAATCAGTCGAAGACTGTTAACACGCATCTTTGATGCCTTTGTCGGAGAAGTTCAAGTAAAAGTAATCTCCAACAGCGGGACTGAAAGCCCTTGCCAAACAAAAAAAGACACCAGATGGTGTCTTTTTTTTTCGTCATGCCACACGGGCATTTAAAATTTTTGGCTTTTATCAAACAAGTCAAAGATCGGTTATGTTCATTAAAATCACTAGGGGTGACAATGAATGTGCCCTCAAGACTTCAATTTCAATTTCCCAGTTGTCCCCGTCTCTTGTGAGTCTTGGGTCCATCTCTTCAATCTGTCCATCGGTGTTCGTTCTCAAAATGACATCTCCACCAATTCTCATGAACATCCCCCACCCTTCTATGTCGCTGTTCCATCTTAGTGTCAAAATATCGCCTGCTCTTACTTGAAATTGATGTCCGCTTGGAATATTACTAAAATTCAAAGCATTTCCATTAGCGTCATAAATCCCCCAAGACTCTACTCCGGCTCTTGCACCCATGAAAATAATATTAATTCTCGCAGCAGTGCAAGTTTGGCAATCTTCATCATCACAACAATTGCGACAATGTTCTCCCGAATCAAGACAAACATCACAATCTGGAACATGGACAATCTCCCCAACGCTAAAATCAAGATTACGATTAGCGCGAACATCTCTCAAATAAAAATGTCCGTCTCCCGCAAAAAAATGAATCCTAGTTGCGCCCTCGTAAATTTCTAGTTGATATCCACTCTGAACTCCGAACCACGAAAAACGAATATCTCCGCCACTTGCAATGTTTCCACCACTGACAAACTCCGAATTGTTCGAGTCCGCCAAAACTGTTAGCCCGACTTCCGCCGACCAACTAACTCTGTGATTTGTTTCATTGTCACCATTTTCACATCCCGTGAAAATTCCAAGTGACGCAAAAACAACCGCAAGAGAAAGAATAATAATGACTAATCGTTTTTTCATTTTTTAACTCCTTAGAACATTGTTCATTGTTCAGTATTCACTCACAATGATTGTTGAATTTTTGGGGATGGGAAAAGTGAAATCAAGTTGACAACTGCCATTCACCTAGTCTCCATCCCCCAAAAAAATCCAATCATTGAAATTTGAATCTAGATCGCAACAACCGTTAGCGAAATATTAATTGCCGTTTCATTCCCCACCAAATCAAGGTAAATAAAATCTGGTCTTCCCTCTAACATTGACTCATTAATATAATTCGGCCCATAATGGGTGAAAATTGTTCCATTGATGTTAACTTCAATCACTCTATACCCATAAGGAACTATTAATTGAAGAATAAGCTGTGTGACTCCCGGAGGAACTATTCCAGTCAGCATATCAGATCCTGCTTGTCTGTTTAAGACGACTACTTGCGTTCCACTCGGCGTTCCTGCCGTGTTGATGTTAATCGGAATTCCCGGTTCATTCATCCAACAAGCACATGGATAGCGTCCGCATTCGTAACAAATATATGCACACAAACACGCTTCTTGCCAGCAATCCTCGCAAATACCCACAGGCGGATTCCAATCAAATCTTTCAAAAAATGCAAGATACATCAGTCCTTCTGTTTCCAAGTGAGTGTTCAAGGACATAGAAATCCATTCTTGAGTCACTCGAACTCTAGCAGGCATTGCTTCAAAACCATCTGCGACCCAAGACCACTCAAGAACTATAGATTCACCATGATGATGAAGGTCTTCCATGACAATAGAAGCACGTTTTTTCGGAATGTTGTTTTCTCTCCAAGTCAAGAACCCGCCTCTGATGTGAATTGTCGCATTTGTTCTTGTGAATGGAACGTCTCCATGCCAATCAAATCTCCAGTCTCCAACTGCAGAGAACGGAATTTCAATGTTTCTAAAGCCGAATTGTTCAAAATAAACACAACTTAAAAAAGGAGCAATAGGACTTACTCGCTGACCAAACCTCAAAATTGGGAATCCAAAAATAACGATTTGCTCGCAACAATCACAGATAGCAGCATAAGAATCGGAAACCGCTACTTGCTCAAGAGCAAAGATATAAGCAATTTCTGGAGAGTTGAGTTTAAAGATGTAAATTTCAGCATCCCACTGCCCAGCCACATGCTCAAACGCTAGGAATCCTTCCAAATAGTATGGAGTGAAAGCTCCCCAGTTCCAAATGTCTCCTCTTAGTTTGAATGGAGCAAATGACCAAACATACTCTGTGCATTCTTGCAATGCATTGAAAATATCTTCTAGATAATTGATATAGTCAAGAGTGATGACAATGTTACGTGATGGGAATCTCAATCTGAACTGATTCACCGTGTCATGACACTGACCAAAGAAAACTATTTTTTCGCAACAAGTGCATAGTTCAACCAACAACTCCCAACTCCAAATAAGGTCATCAATCGCCATTTGTGTTGCAACTCTCAAAGCACCTTCGCGAGTGTAGGCTCTTGTGACATAGAACATTTCATTATTCAAATAAACTCTGAAGCTCTCCGCGATATAGAGATAATAAGGCCCATGTCCCGAAAGAGGGAAGAAAAATTCTGGCCACATCGGGAAGACGAACACTGACTCAATTTCCCAAACGAAGCTCACCCATTCAGCCAGATAAGTGAACTCAAATTCAACAAATTCGACTTGAGTCATGTATTGACCAAGCAAACCTTCTGGAACATGCAAGGTCAACAGCGCTTCCCTAACCGCCGACTCAGTTCCCCAAATAATCAAAGTGTGATATGTCGCGACCCAAATATGAGTGTCATCTGAAATTCCAAGGTCAACCAAAATCGTTTCTTTTATTCTGTTCGCAACTTGTGGAGTTGACATGTGATGAGCAATAACAAATTCATCATCTCTCATCGCCATCATCGCAAGAGTCTGTTCTATTGCGAGCTCGGATTGTCTATACTCAACCATCCATCCACTGCCATGGAATTGAAGAGCAAGAAACTCAACATAAATGCTTGAACGGAACATAATCATGACCGTGTAGTTCGCGACAGTTGTCGAAACAATGTGAGTTCCTTCTCTGAAAACGTGAATATTTGAACCGATATAAACTGAAACAACCCAACCTCTGCGAACTTCAACCTCAACAGTGATGACTTCACCTCTCGTGAGTCTTTCTCCTCCAACAAGGAATGGATTGGTTGGAGTTCTTATTTCAAAGAAACCAATACCATCCATCAAGAAAACATCCGCTGAAATCAAGACCAATTCTCCAACGCATCGGCATCCACCTTCGCCTTCCACCAAACAGAATTCGTCATCAATAAATGCTCTGACAAAGTGAATGAGTCCAGCATTTCCACCAAAAACAATGTTTCCAAAACGCACTGTTAGCGGTGGAGCAGTTCCTTCCATGAATGCAAATGGCATATCCATCGCCGCTTCCGCCCAATCATTGCAAGCAAAAATCCAAGCCGAGAACTGTGCCGCTTCGCCCATGAATTGTTGTCCGCCCCAAGCAAGTGTCATGAAAGCAGACGGAGAAAGTGCTGTCTCAACTTCAATTCCTTGAAGTTCAAGCGCCGTGACGACATCTTGCATTTGAAAGAAGAAACGAGGGTTTGAAACCTGTGGATTGTTTGGATCCGCCATTGACCCGGGCGCTCCTAATCTCACAACATTAGTGACAAGCCACCTTGCAAAAGCATTTCCACCACGAATCAAGGCATTTTGAACTTGAGTGCAGTTTGGAGTCGCAGCAGCTGTCGCAGCAGCTATTGAATGAAAAACAATAACAAACGAATTTTCCGCTGGGACTCTTCCAATGCTTTGACCCCAAACATGTTGATAATATTGAATAGCATAATAAGGAATCGTCACGACATACTGGTTACCCGAAACAGCCACTGAAGAAACAAGCCCTAGGCTTGCAAAATCATGAGGAAGTCTTTGAGCAAGCAAAAGTGCGCAAGGGGCACAGTCGTTGCATCTGAAAACATCTCCGCAAGTTTGGCAAATTTCTCCACAAACAACATCTTCTCCCCACTCACAACCATAAAAACAAAGGACGCAAAGCGCGCAACCCATGTCTCTGCATGGTCTGCAAACAAAATGATAGAGTGGGTCGCAAACTGGGCAAAGAACATCTCGACACAATCTGCAATCATAATGGTAAAGTTCATCACACTCTGGACATCCAACATCCTCACAATGAACGCAATCATATGGAATTGCAATCAGCTCAAAAGTGAAAGATTGATCAGCCGTGATGCCCGCCGTCGTCCATGTTCCCGGTCCGATTTGGTTTTGAATATGGACTGGAACGCCATCACGAACAATTCTCATTCCTGAATAACCCGATGGAACTGTCCAACTAAATTGAACTTGGGATCCCTCGTCAACTTGCTCTGGACTTGTGATAGTCTCCCCACCAACACTCGCAACAACCGAAAGCGAAGCTGGCGAAGTCCAACTGACACTATAAGTTTCACCATTGCATGCCACAAGCATGACAACAGAAAGAACCATCATGACCGAAATCGCAATAAGTAATTTCAATTTTTTCATAGTTTTTATCTCCTTTTTATTATGAAGTTAACTTGACAAGAATCGAAGACCCCTGTCAAGTCACCTACTTTTTTGCCAATTTTCCATAATATTGTTATCATTGATAACAATATTATGCCTAATGATACCACACTATTTACGAAAAGTCAATAGTTTTTTCAAAAATAATTTTAAAAATTTTTTGTGAATATTTTGTTGACTTTTTTCCATATTTGTTTTATACTTGCTTTATAGTGTAATAAGCAATAAAATTTCCATATTGCCCGTGACCATCAACTTGACTACTCAACACACAACAGTTCTTAAAGTCAGTCATAGTTGCTAAAATATTGAACACTGGGGTCTTCGACCCTCTTGACGCTGAATACGAGTGCAAGCAAAACCAGACAAAGCAGTCGAAGACTGTTAACAAGTGGTCTTCGACCCGTTTGACGCTGAACGCGAACAGGAGCAAAATCCGACAAAACAGTTGAAAACTGTTGACAAGGGCTTTCATCCCATTTGTGAGAGACTGCTATTACGAGAAACTCTCCGACAAAAGCATAGAAGATACTTTTGTGAAAGATTGCTATCACTAGAAATCCCCCAACAGAGGGGTCGAAGACCCTTGACAAAAACAAACCAAGGAGAAAATCAGAAAAGTGACCGAAGAGCAAGCAGATGAGCTTCACAGACTAATGAACCAATATTCCCACATCTTCAACCAAAATGTGTCGGGTTATTTCAACGATCATGACAAAGAATTAAAACAAAAGAACCTGACTTTTCATGAGCGTCAAGCAATGTTCGTCATCAATCACTATGATGGATGCTCTCCAAGTGTCATTTCCCAAGGAATTGGCATGGCAAGATCCAACGCATCAAGATTAATTAACTCCATCGTTAAAAAAGGCTACGTGACAAAAACAAAAAATATTGGCAAAAAAGTTGTGAACTTAACTTTGACCAAAAAAGGTGAGGAAATAATCCAAGAAGAAAAAACAAGAAAACAGAGACAATATGTGACTCTCTACAATACCCACATTCCCCAAAAAGAACAAGACCGTCTTTTTGAACTCTATAAAGAAATGATAAAAATCTGGGGAATGATTCCACCAAAGAAATAAATTTGCACACCCACACCTCTATCCCCAAAAAAATTACCAAAATAACAAACAAAACAAAAAACAGCGAACCTCTCGGCGCGCTGTTTTTTTCTTTTTCAATGTTTCTATTTCTTTGCAAATTTGCTTTTATATTCCGCTCTTAGTTGCTTGAAAAAATTGTCTAGTTTTGTCAATGACTCCATAAGTCCACCCATTTCCTCTTCACTCAAACTCCCAACAATACCCGCCATCATTTTTTCATGAAAAATCACATGCTCAGCATGAATCATTTCTGCTTTGTCGGTTGGCTCAATATAAAATATTCTTTTGTCCGTCTCATGAGGAACTTTTTTTAAATAGCCTTTTCTTTGAAGTCTTGAAAACGAGGTAGTAAGCGTTCCCAAAGTGATATTCAGCACTCTTGCAACGGTTGAAAAATTATTTTTATTCGCCGACTTTGTTTTGAAAACCGCCGCGATTAGATGAATCTCTTTCAAAGACAATTCTCCCCCAGAAAAAGCTTCCAATGCTTTTTCTTCGGTTGAGAGTATTGAGTAAAAACTACTAATAAAAAAATCTTGCAACTTCTCTTTGTTTGATTTAACTGCCATAACAACTCTATTATGCATCAAAACCCTAAGCATGTCAAACCTTTTTTTATATTATTTTTTAAAATGTGTAATTTTTATTTGACAATCAAAGTATTTTTGTATTAGACTGTTATTATAGTTTGACAATCAAACTGTTTCGGTTTGTGTTCAAGCATTTAAAAAAGGAGTTTTTATTTATGTCACCATGGTTCATTTTGGCTCAAGTTTTCGGGGTTGTCACAATCACTCTTGAGTTCATTTCCTATCAAATCAAAAACCGCAGAAAATATTTTCTTTTTGCAGGTCTTAGCAGTCTTTTTTGGACGGGCATGTTTGTTTTTATTGGACTTGCAACTGGAATGCAAACCCAATTTACTTTGATTCTCGCCGCAGCCTACAGCACGATTCGCGCTCTAGTCTTTTGGTGGATATTCAAAAAAGACACTCCCAAAAGAAGACGAGCAGGCAAAATTTTTCTTGCCATAATGATTGTTGTTGCCCTCGTTGCAGGAGCTATTGGAATCATCCAAACACCCGCTGAGGTTCGCTGGATGCACATTGTCGGATTTGTTTTCGCGCTCGGTTTTGTCATTGGTCAATACTTGCCGGGAAGACATTATGTTCGAATTGCTGTTGTTTTCTATGCAGCAGCGGTATTGCTAACTCAAACCCCTCTTAACATTCTCTATCCCGACCCGTCAACAGGGTTGCGTTGGAACATAATGGGCATACTCATTGAGGTTTCAAAAATTCTCTCAGTTATCGTTTTCTACTTGCTACTTCTTCGCCGAAGGCTAATAAACAAAGAGTTGAAAAAAATCAAAGTTCTTTTCAACACAGAACTCGAAAAAATGGGAGCTTATTCTGCTTCGACTGGAGAAATTGCAAAAAGGATGCCCCGAGAAGAATTGGAAAAACTTGCGGCGAAAATGATTCGCTATGAACTTGCAGTTATTGAGTCTTCGGATATGCAGGACATAAAATCTGTCCAAGAAAAAACAACAGCAGTTCTAAACGACATTCGTTGTGTCCAAGAGGTCAAAGAAATAATCGCGAAAGAAATGGAAGACAAAAAGCTAAAGCTTGACGCTATGCCTGTCGCGAAACTATCAAAACATCAAGATGACATGAAAGAAGTTATCTTGAAAACACCATTAACGAACCTAGCAAAAAATGAAATCGAACCAAGTCAATCAACTGATTCAGAAAATTTAACTAAAAAACCAAAACAAACTTTAAAAAAAGCAACAAAACTGTCCTAGTCAAACGTTAAAAACAACAACAAATGCGTAAAAATCACGCAAGGAGAAAATTCAATGCAAAACTTTATTATCTCAACAGATTCAACTTCAGACTATTTTATTGGAGAATTGAAAGAAAAAAACATTTACTGCCTCACCATGAAATATATCATTGAGGGCAAAGAGTTTGACGCGCTCTATGAAAGCACTGCGCCTATCCAAGAGTTCTATGAAAAAATCAAAGCAGGCGCACTTCCAACAACAACGCAACTAAACGAATTTGAATACATTGAGCATTTCGAAAAAATACTTTCCGAAAATCCAAGCGGAGATATTATTCATGTCACCCTTTCAAGCGGACTATCGGGAACATATCAAAGCGGAGTTCAAGCCGCGGAAAAAATGAACTCTCAACTAACTAACAGAAAAATCCATATTGTCGACAGTCTCATAACATCCCTTGGAATGCAAATGCTCATCGACAAACTTCTCATAATGCGTGACAATGGAGTTGACAGCCAAGATGCAGTCGACTATATTGAAAAAGTGCGCGCTCGCCAACAAGCATGGGTCATAATCGACGACCTTTTTCACCTCAAGCGCGGAGGAAGGCTCAGCTCTTTCAAAGCAACAGTGGGAACACTTTTGAAAGTCAAGCCAATTATTGTTGTCAACAAAAAAGGGAAACTTGTTGTTGAAAGTTCGGCAAAAGGCTCAAAAAATGCCATTCAATATGTCCTTAATAAAATGGAAGAGAATGGCGAAAACATAATCCAAGACTTTTCTTCTCAAACAGCCTATATCATCAAATCAACACCAAATCAAACCTATGACAATCTAAAAAATGCAGTAAAAGAAAAATACCCCTCACTCACTCTAAAAGAGTTGATTCTCGGACCAGTTGTCGGCTCTCATGTCGGCTGTGGTGTTGCCGCAATACTTTTCGAAGGAGCAGAACGACTCGACTAAAAAAATCGTTGTCACTAAAAGCATTAACGCCTCCAAAAAATCACATCAAAAAAACGCACAATGGAATGTGAACATCGTGCGTTTTTTTGTTCTAGCCAGCTTTAGCTGATGTGGGGCATCTAATCCCACAACCTTTGAAAAGAAAATGTTGGAACTTGCAGGGGAAAACGTCTCCAACCGCCAGAAATCAAATCACAAGTGCAGTCGAGCGATTGTGGACCGCCCCTTTTTGTGTCAAGGGGCACACCTAGATTTCCAACTTTGTGTTAACCTCGCTTAGGAGTGCCTTATGAACTAATAAGCCCCCTTAAGACATAGTTGCATTCCATTGGCTTGTGTTATTAGTTTTCACTGTTCAATTAGCCTCTTTTTACCCAAAAAAGTATAACATCGTTTCTGCTCTTCTTCCAAGCAATTTCTCCGCAATTTTTTTATAGACTTCCAATTGCTTGTCATAGGCTTTTTTCATCTTCGGCGAAGGTTTCCCACTTTTGTAGTCAACAATCAAAACATGTTCGCCGTTGTCAACAATCAAGTCGATGACACCTTGAACCAGCAAACTAGAGAGTGGAGTTTGGATCACGGAGGTTGGAGCGGTTGTCATGTCAAAAAAATCTCCACTCTTAATTCCCAACTCTACACTTTGCCCACTCTCTTCGCTTTCCACTTTTAACTCTTCACTCTTAGTTGAAAAAACAAACGCTTTCTCTTTGTAGTGCTTTTTTCCTTTTGTCAGCTTCACCATTTCATGGAATGCTTTTTCAATCTTCCCCTCGTCAACTAGACTCTTTAAATCGCTGTTGATTTTTTCATATTGCGACAAAAACTCTTTTCCGAAATCAAGCAATTGCATTATCTTGTGATATGCATTTCCAACAGCTGTCGCTCTTTCCATATCAACGGTTTCTCTCAAGCGACCAAGGTTATCCACTCCCACATCTTCCGTTTCAAAAAAGTCTCCGCCATCTTCTTTCGCAATTTTTGTGACGGTTGTTTTTAAAACCCTTGTGTCGAGTTGATACTCAAACTCAAAGTTTTTTTTGAACCTTTCTTTCCTCATTTGACATTCGTCAAATGATTGAACTGTCGTTTTGTGTTCCCTCTCTTCAATAATACAATCTTTTTCTCCATGCCAAAACATCTCAAGTCTCTTGCTGTCTTTCGCCCTTAAAATCCACTCAACATAGTTCATTGCGTCTTTCGGCGGGACTTCATCTTCTTTTGGATTAAACGCGGTCATGAAAACACTTTTTTTTGCCCTCGTTAGTGCGACATAAAGCAGTCTCATCTCCTCCTCTTTTCTCTCTCTTGTCATTTTTTCTTTCAAAAATTCCATGAGTGGAGTGTCGGTTATTTTTCTTGTTTCAACGCAATGGTCTTTGATTGCAAAGCCATAATCCGCGTCAATCAACACTTTTTTGTGGGTGTCTTGCATGTTAAACTTTTGAGAAAGCTGTGGCAAAATAACATGTTCATATTCCAATCCTTTCGATGAATGAATCGTCGCGATTTGAATTGAGTCAACATCAACAGTTGTCTCAAGAGATATTTCCGCGCTTTCATAGTGCAACAAAAAATCTTCCAAACAAGTTTTGAACGAACACTCCGCAACATAATCCAAAAACAACGACAATTCCCTCGTCAAATTTTTTCCATCCTCATAAGCAAAAACATGCTTGAAAAAATCAAAGTGAGCAATAATTCGACCAAGCAAAGTCGGAACATTTATTCCACGAGACAGCTGTTGGAAATAATTTAGGGAGTTCAAAAATTTTTTCAACGCACAACACTCAAGGCTCACACAATTGTTATTAGATTTTTTTTTGTTTTTTGAAATGCCACTGTTTTTGTTATTTTTGGAGATGTCACTTGTAGAGGCGAACACTCGACTGGTGTTTTGTTCCGCACCAAACAACGGGCGAAACAATCCCGCCCCTGCAAAGCGAGATTCCGATTCCATTGTTACTTCGTGGTTCGACAGCGGGTGAGCCTTGGTCTTCCCTGCAATATAACCACTCTCGCTAGAACTACCCTCTCTCTCACAATCATTGTGCATTGAGACTTGAGAATTGTGCATTGAAATCAATTTCAAGCATTTTTCAAAAAACGAATCCCCTTTTTCTTTTCCAATCTCTCTCAAATCGTCTAAAGAAAACTTTCCGAAACTTGACAACATTGATGCAACCAGCGCCACATCATCATGTGGATTTTGAACCGCTTTTAAAAAATTAACAACTTCTTGGACTGCTCGACTCTCTCCCGCACTCCTTTTTTTTGATGAAGAAAAAGGAATATTATGTTTTCCCAAAACATTTTTCAAAGTCCCAACAAACGCAGTGTTGACACCCCTTAAAAGAATCGCAATGTCCTTAAAAACCGCCCCATTCTCAACCAACTCAACAATGTGCGAAACAACCAAAGCCGACTCCGCAACATGTTCGCTTTTAGACGCCTTCTCACTCTCCCCCTCATCGTCCTTGACCGAATAAACTTTTTCAATCAAATCTTTTTCTTTCTTCTCTTCGTCTTTTCTGATAATGTGGAGTTGGATTTTAGATGAAATGTCATCTGTAGTGGAAGCACCCTGCCTCCCGAACGAGGGTTGGTCATTAACGGACATTTTTTGACTAAAGTTAGAACTGTTCGCGTGGGATGTTCCCACCCCTGCAATCTTATTGCAGTCCTCATTCCCACAATTATTTTGCATTGCAGGAAACGAAAACATCGCTTCTTTAAAATAGTCAACTTGTCCAAATTCCTTCTTCATGACAACAGAAAAAACGTCATTGCAAAATTCCAAAATCTCCCTGTCTGAACGAAAGTTTTGGTTTAATTCAATCACACAACCGTTGTTTAAATGTTCACGGTTGGATGTTTTCTGTTGAGAGTTGGATTCTTTGTTTTTTCCTTCCCTTTCTGTCGCTACACATTCCCCAGCCCCCATTGATTCCATTCGTTCAACAAAAATCCTCGGGTTGGAATTTCGAAAACCATAAATACTCTGTTTGACATCGCCAACAAAAAATTTCTCACCAACAAGTGAGTTGATTATTTTTTCTTGAGAATAGTTCGCATCTTGATATTCATCAATGAAAATATACTTATATTTTTCCGCAATCTGCTCCCGCGCTTCCGAATGTTCGAGTATTTTGTGAACCAACTCTTCAAAATCGGAATAGTCAATTTTTCCTTGTTTTTGTTTTTTTAAAGCATAGATCTTCTTGGTCTCTTTCGTCAATGCAACAAGAGCGTTGACGAGAGGAAGGGTTTTTGAACTTGAAGCGTGAACGGTGGCGTCTGGAGTGGTCGTCAAATTAATTTTGTCATTAACTTCACTCTCCACACTCCACATTACACTTTTATTCAAAAACTCCTCAAAATCTTCCATGCTTTGAGCTTTTTTGAAAATTTGATAAACTGTTTCAACCAAATTGCGATGCGAGCGATTTTTGAGCATGACCTCATAAAGCAGTGTAAAATCCTCATCTCCACTCTTCACTCTTAATTCTTCATTCTTGCCTAAAATCGCTTTTTCAATCGCCCCTCTCAACATACTATCCGCTTCATTTTCACTCAAAACTTTGAAATCGGGGGAAACATCAACAAAATAAAAAAAGTCTTTTATCAAAGTTTGACAAAAGCTATGCAGAGTTGAAATTTGAGCAAGGGGAATTTCACGCATAGCATCTCTTGCCCATGTGACATTTTTGTCATGAGTGCTAATTGAAACTGCCGACCTCGCTTTGTTTTTTTCGTTCTTTAAAATTCTTTCCGATAATTTTTTGTAGAGCTTTGCCTTCATATCAGCAGCGGACGCTTTGGTGTAGGTGCAGATAACCATTTCACCCAAACGAACTCCACCCTCAAGCATTCGAACAACACGCTCAAGCATGACAGTAGTTTTTCCACTGCCCGCCGAAGCGGAAACAAGCAAGTTAACGCCCTTTGTTTCTATTGCCTTTTGTTGTTCAATTGTCCACATTTGTAAAAAAAAAAAAACGCTGAAAAATAAAATTATTTTCGACAAGGGTCTTCGACCCATTTGACGCTAAATGCAAAAACACGCAGAATCCAGCAAACCAGTCAAAGCCTGTTGACAACGGCTTTTAGCCCGTTTGACGCTGAATACGAATTCAAGCGAATCCGCCAAAGCAGTCGAAGACTGTTGACAATGATTTTCAATTTTTAAAAACTATCTTCTGCATCTAACTGCCGTGCATGGTTGCATTCGGAACAAAAAAACCATAAACCTTTCCGAAAATGATTGCGGATAAAATCCATGAATGAACCTTCCACGCAATCTTTCCATTGCCACAAAATCGTGGTCTCTTGAATCAATACTGTTATTGCGATTGTCACCAAGAACCATAACCTCGCCCTCTGGAACCACTCGTCTTTCCCCAATTCTGAAATAATCTCCGACTCTATTGTTGAATTGAGCTATTATTGGATCAAATCTTTCATTCCCCGATTCTCGAGTTGGAATTCCATCTTCATTCACAACATAGAGAAAAACATAGTTAGATTCATCTCGAAGTCCTCGTTGAAAAACAACCGTGTCGCCACCAAGAGCAACCACACGTTTAATATTATGAGTGTGGACAACTTCTCCTGCGACAACTTGTGCTGGCATTCTGACAATAACAATATCATCAACATTAACTCGCCTTGCACTCACCGCTAGTCCATAGGAATGATGCTCCAATGTTGGCATCATGCTTATTCCGCAAACTCTAACAAAAGTGAAAGACATCACAAAAACGAGCGTCGCAACAACAAGGACACCAATAAACGCAATCATCGCATTAAGCATGTATTGCAAAGTTCTATTCTTCTTTTTTTCAAGATGTTTTGCTAATTCTTCAAACATAATTATTATTGAATATGGAGTGTTAAATAGAGAATATTTTAAGGGCGACAGAAAACTAAAATAACAATACCTATTCCATATTCAATTGATTAAATCCATTTCACGCTCGACACCAGAAACTTATCGTTTGCCCAGATTTCCAATGTGATAATATTTCCGTCAATCGCTAGAACTTTTTCGCCTTTTCTAAAATCTTTTTTCTCAAGCGTTATCGTTTCCCATTCATTTCTTCTTGCGAGTTCTTTTGTTGAGAGATATTTTTCATGAACAACTTCGCCGTCTATTTCATTTTTGACCGTTATTGCAAAAGTTATTTCCTTGTTTTCCCCCATGTTTGCAAGCATTATTTGCAAGATAGCCCCGATATGCGGAATGTGGTATGGGTCAGCAAGAGCGAAAGTTGAAAGGATATTTATTGAACTTGTCACTCCTTGAATTCCAAACGGTCCTTCTTCTGTTGTGACAAGTGCCCCTTTTTCGCTTTCATACAAAACCATCCACTCCGCAACACCCATTTCGTCCGCGTCATAAATCAAACGCTTCTGATTCGCATTTTCCGCTTTAATGTTGTGACTCTTAGGATTCGCTCGAACTATTTCACTCGACACAACAAGTCCGTTTTTCATTGTCGCAGAAAGAAAAGCAAAGACTGGTTTATTTTCGTCATAGACCTTGACTTTTGAGATAAACTCATTTTTTCCAACTCTTTCAAAAGTAGTCTTTTTCCAATTGCGATATGACGAATTTTCTTGTGAATACGCCAAATAAAGTTTCACGCTGTCCTCAACCCACTCTTCACCATCAAGCGAAAATTCAAAATAGAGAACTCTTTCACTGCCTTTAGCTTTGAGAAAAAAAACAACCGTTTCTTCTTCATCTTTGAAACACAATTCAAAAAACTTCAAGATGTTGTCTTTGTAGTTTTTTGAGATTGCTCTTGCAACACGAGGTGAGACTGAAAACCATGCCTTGTCTTTTGGAGCAGCTCTAAAAATGTCGCTCATGTAGTCAAGAGAATTGTTTTGTTCGTTTGATGAAACTTGAATGAACAACGGTTTTTTTATATGGTGAGCATAGCTCGCTGGCGAGAGTGCATCGTCCTCCATGTCCTCCATATCATCAGAATGAGAAAACAATGTCACTCCGCAAGTGAAAACATTATCAAAAATCAACGCTCGATAAACTGTCGCTCCACCTTCACCAACACCAAGAAATCCGACTTGGTTATAAGATAGTTTTTTCAAAAACTCACATGAACGAATAGCAATCGTTGTCCAAATAAAATCGCGAGAAAGTCTTAAATCAGCTTTTGTTTCAACAAAAGTTTCTCCTTCGTCTTCATCATCTTTGTCATCCTCCTCATCATTGTGCAACAAATGACTCGCAGACTCCTCAAACAATCCATCACGAAAACTATTTGGATACATAGTAAACCTTTCTTTCGTTCCAGCCTCGCCCGCATAGTCAACGACGAACACCGAAATGTCTTTTTCAAGGTAGGGCGTGAAGTCAAAATATTCAACTGAGTTGATTGCATCATCAAAAACGACTATTGCATTTTTTGCATCTTTTGACCAAAGCGACGATAATCCCAATGCTGCAAGATGGGCGCTTTCCTCTTCTCTTTTTTTCTCCCTTTCCTTGTCACTCTTTTCATAGAGCTTCGCATAAATCCTTATTTTTTCTTTTCTTCCGTCTTCGCCCTCATAACTCTCCCCATCAAAATAAAAAGACTTGACAAGGATTCCGTCGATTTCCTTTTCATTTAAAAGAGTTTCATTAAAAACAAACTCATCAATCTTGTAATCTTTCCAAAGTTCTAGTGCGGTTATTATCATGGTTTTGTTGAGTGAGAAATGAGGATAGTTTAACACAAAAAAGTCTTTCTGTCAATTAGTTAAGCAGTGAATAGTGAATAACGAACAGTAAATAACTATTGTGGAGTTATTTTTAATTAATTCTAAACTTTACTACTCGCTATTCATTATTAACTATTCACTAAAAACTTTTTAATGTCACTTTCTCCAAAAGACATCTCCCTCTCTTTCTTCTCAACGCCCAAACAAATCGAGGAGTAGTCGCATCTTGAGCATTCTTCTTTTAAAGGCTTGACTTCAAATCTTCCCTCGTTCATTTCATCCAATGCCTTTTTACAAACATAAAATGAATAGTCTATTATTTTTTTTAACTCCTCTTGTGTGAACGCTTTCGGTCTTTTGCGTCCATCAAGATCGCCATCCTTTTTGGTCGCCGCCCCTGCAAGAACAGAACTAGTTGAAAGTGGAACACTGAGTGCGATATCATGAGCATTCAATATGTCTCCATCTTTTAAATATACTCCCTCAAGTCTGAAATCAGTCTCATCTTCATTAAAAACTCCCGCATTAAGCGGAAAATAAAAAAGACCAGCAATGTTATATCCATTTTCAATAAGCACCTTAGCATAAAGCGTCAACTGAACTTTTTTTCCATAATATAAATCCTTGAAAGAAAACTTTGAACCCTCTCTTCTACCAGTCTTATAGTCAATAATCCGAGCATAGGTCTTTCCGTCTTTTGGATTATTGAAAAAGTCAATGCGGTCGATAATACCTTTTAAAGGGGTTTTGTTCAATGCACAATTATTGTCAGAATTTTTTTTGTTTTTGAAGATATCACTTGCAGGGGCGACCAATAGTCTCCCGTTGTTTTGCTCCGTGTCCAATAACGGACGACCATTGGTCGCCTCTACTAGTTTGTTGTTGTCCTCATATCCACAATTATTCTGCATTCTGCATTCAAACTTCTGCATTGACCCATTCTCTATTGAAAACTCCAGCTTAGTTTCAAATTCTTTCAAATGTTTTTCAAAATACTTCGGCACAAACGATCCCTTTTGAACTTGATTGATGAGTATTTTCGAAAGTCTTACTGCTTCGTTCGTCAACCTCTCAATTTGACCATCTTTCAAAATCTTTTGAAGTCTCTCATCTCTTTCTAAAATCTCACCACAAATCTTGCGAACGCTCTCTTCAATTTCATTGTCTTTCCATGCAATTGAAGAAAAAACTCTCTCGACGACTTCATGCAAAAAATTCCCCGTCTCATAAGGCTGAATTTCATTTTTTTCAATCTTCTTCAAATCCAAACTGTATTTCAAAAAAGCCTTCAACGGACACGAAAAATATGTTTCAAGGCGAGAAGAGGATATCGATTTTGAAAGCTGAGAGTTGAGAGTTGAAAATGAAGATATTGTCAAATTATTACTACCTCCGCTGTTAATCAAAAACCTATCACCAACTCTATCGCGAAACATTTCAACTTTTCCACCAAGTGCATTCACCAAGTCTTGATGGAAACTCACTCCTTTTTCTCCTTCTTTAACGGCCGTTTCGCTCAAAAGTGCAACTTCAATCCCTCTTGACTCATGCGAAATCATCTCCTCAATATCACAACTAATCTGCACTCTGCACTCCACATCATCCTTTAAAAGAAGTTCTTTAACAAACGGCTCATCATCCAGCCCATTTTCCAAAACAGTAAAAAACACCCCTTCATTCTGCAAAAGAACTCTTTCGAGCCTCGCTTCTTCCATTTCAATATTTTTCACATCATCAACTTCAATTCCAAGTTTTTTGAAATCCTTGTTAGAAAGCGCAAAATCTTTTTTTGATTTAAAAAAAACTTCTTCCAAAAAATTCAGAACAAAAATTTCTTTGTAGCGTTTTGCCAAGAATTTGTCAACACTACCGATTTCAACAACATCAACCAGTTTCGGAATGAACGATATTTTCTGACTTAAAATTCCTTCAACAAATATTTTTTTTTGCATCCCAAAATTGTTCGTTATTTTTTCGCACTGTTCAGCAACCTCAATCATTTTTCGCGGAACTTGCATCAAGTCAATCTGTGTCAATTTCGTCAACTCTTCCAATCTCTTTTCCGCATTAATTTGAACAAGTATTTTTTCAACTAAAGTCTTGATTGAGAGTGAAGATGCTGTCAAATTATTCTCATTATTTCCATCCTTAATTTTTAACTCTTCATTCCTAATTTTCCACTCTTCACTTTCTAAAAGCTGTCTTGCAATCTCTTGCTCCCCAAGAATCAACTTCTCATCAAGGTGAAATGCAATATCATATTCCGAAAAAATTCGCTTAATTCTGTCATGACTACTATCTTGCGCAATAACCGCCATATCCGAAAATTTCATTCCATTAATAATGTTATGTCGAATACGCGAAGCAATGTTTTTAATTAGTTCATGCTCGTCCGAAGCCTTTGTTAAAATCAACACGCAATTATTATTAGGCTTTGTTTTGCTTTTCAAAACACTCTCAAGGGTGGTCATTATTCTCCCGCCGTCCGTTCCCAAACCACCTTGCAGGCAATCAATATCCGCCCCCACCATTTTACTACCTTTTTCACTCTCACAGCTATTCTGCATGTTGCATGCAAACTTCTGCATTGAAATCAACTCAACAATCTCTTTTTCAACCACTGTCAACTTGTCGATTCCAACAAAATAAAAATGATCATTTTTCAAATCTAGCTTTGGAATAATCTCACAAAGCAATTTCATTTGACCTGCTCTGTCGACATACTTGTGCTTATCACACTCAGCGAAAAACAACTCGCTAATTGCTTGAATTTCATTCAACTTAAAATCAGTGCTGGTTTTCAACGCACCACTATTATTCAATGCAGAATTATTGTTAAAATTGTTTTTTATTTTGACATTATCACTATGTTTTTTGTTTTTGGAGTTGACAATCGGTCGCCCTCTGTCTTTTTCCGCGACCAACAACAGACAATCAATGGTCGCTCCTGCAAACTTATTGCCGTCCTCATTTCCATAACTACTCTGCATTGACAATTTTGCATTGTGCATTGAAAGTTCAACAATAGTATCATAAAGCACTTCAAAAAAGCCCGAAAACTTGACACTTCTTGAAAACACTTTCACTTTGTCGATGTTTTCAAACACCACCTTTTTGAGAAGCATTATTGCCCCACTTCTTCCAAGAGGAACAATGTCCAAAACTCTCCCTTCCCAAACCTCAAACCTCTCTTTCAATTTAAAGAACAATCTCGCAAACGAAACAACCTCAACATCAAATGCGCCATTACTCAACGCACCATTATTGTTTAATGATGAAAACAACAACCTCTCAACCGCACTCGTGACTCCATCTTCAACGACAACAAAGTGAGTCTCATCGAGACTCACTTTTCTTTTAGAAAGAATATCTTTTACTCTTTCAAAACAATCTATGTAGCTATCATAATTTTTCACTTCGTTTTTTTATTGTCTGTTCAATCTCGTAATGAGAATAGACGTTAATGAAGCCCCTTTTGGTCTCAAGAATCACTTTTAGATTATTTGATTTCTTCTAACTTCATTTAAGTGTGCCTAACAACACGCCCCCCTTTTTTGTGCCAAGGGGATTTAGATTTCCAATTTTGTGTTAACCTCGTTTAGGTGTGCCTTATGAACAATACGCCCCCTCCCTACCCCCACAAAGACTATGAAGTCGGGCAAAAGGTAACGCGAACAACAACTTCGAGGAGTTAACTCAAAAGGATTAAAAAATTTGATTTCCGCAAAACTCACAGAAGTTGCTTGCTCCAACGGGAGAGCCACACCCATGACAATTTGTCGGCCTCGGCTGTTGTGGCTGTTGTGGTTGCTGTTGGCTGAAATGTTGATTTCCGAACTGACCATTATTCGGCTGACCAAACTGATTATTGTTCATGTTTCCGCCCATGCCCACGCTTTGATTATTCATTCCATTCGCCATTTGTTCAGAAAACCTTCTTCTTGCCCTTGCCGACAAAACGCTACCCAAAATAATGAGCAAAATTCCAACTCCAAGCGTTATTCCACCCGCAACCGCAATTCCCGCACCATATTCAGTCGCGATGCCAACAATCAACAAAATAAGCCCCGTGACTAGTGCAATGCTCCCAAAAGTTATTGCAACAGCTCCACCAGCACTTCCGCGTCTCATGCCCATTCCACGATTACGTCCTCTTCTTCCCGCAGCGACACCAACTCCGACACCAACTCCCACCGCAGCCGCTGTTGCGATTCTCCTTCTGCGCCTTCTTTGCGCATTGTTAACTGG